>NZ_JAGGKL010000006.1:175000-215924 GCF_017873625.1 Methanobacterium petrolearium
GAGGTCACACCCCCATAAAACGATACCCTGTCCTGGCTAAAAGATGGAGAGATGACGTTTTTCTGGTAGGTGCATCCATCTACAATTTCCAGCCATGGGTAACATCCGGACAGGTTAAGCCACCAGCCAATCCCCTTGTAGTGGCTCAACCATCCATTCGCCTGAACGATGTGGATAATGTTGGGCGTACAGGCAGGCACATGACTTGCTTCACCATGGGAGGACACCATGCCTTTAATTCCTCTGAAAACGAGGTTTACTGGCAAGATGAAACTGTTAAATACTGTCATGACTTCATAACCCACCTGGGAATAGATGAAAAAGAAATTACCTTCATTGAATCATGGTGGGAAGGAGGAGGCAATGCAGGACCCTGTTATGAAGTCTGTGTCAGAGGAGTGGAACTGGCCACCCTGGTTTTCATCCAATACCGTACATTACCAGGGGGAGAAAAGGAAGAAATCCCCTTAAAAATTGTTGATACTGGTTACGGATTAGAAAGGTTTGCCTGGATTTCTCAGGGCACACCCACTGCCTATGATGCATCCTTCGGACCAGTTATAAAAGAACTCCAAGAAATGGCAGGAGTCAAACTCAACCATCGTATACTGGGAGAAAATGCCCAAGTAGCTGGTATGATGGATATTGAAGACATAGCTGATCTGAAAACCCTGCGTTCCAGAGTGGCAGAAAGACTGGGAATCACCCTAAAAGAGTTGAAAGAAGCCACCGAACCCATGGAAGCCATTTACGTTATTGCCGACCACACCCGTTGCCTGGCATTCATGCTGGCAGACGGAGTTATACCCTCCAACGTTAAAGAAGGTTACCTGGCCAGGCTGATCCTCAGAAGGACCATTCGTTTTATTAAAAAATTAGGACTCAAAGAGTCCCTGGAGGATATAATGAATATCCAGCTTAACTTCCTCTCCCAAACCTACCCTGAGATCAGGAATAATCAGGAGTCCATTCTGAAAATCATCAAATTGGAAGAGAAACGTTACCAAAAAACCATCAGCAAAGGACGGCAAATGGTCAAAAAAACCATCAAATATCTTAAAAAGGATAAAAAGGATGAAATGCCCCTGGAAACACTTGTCAAACTCTACGATTCCCAGGGCCTTCCCCCAGATACTGTGGCAGAGATAGCCCGAGATCTGGACTTCACAGTTAAAGTACCTGATAACTTTTACACATTAGTTGCAGAACAACATTCTGAAGAAGAGGTTGAAGAGGAAGCACCGGTGGAACTGGATTACCCTGAAACCGATCTATTATTCTATGATGAACCCCAAGAAACTGAATTCAGTGCCCGATTTCTGGGATTGTATGAAAATAACATCATCCTAGATCGTACCCTCTTTTATCCTGAAGGAGGGGGACAACCCTCTGATGTAGGCTTTTTAGACACTGGAGAAGAAAAGATCAGAATCCTGCATGTTGAAAAGCTTGATGGAATCATTCTGCACAAAGTGAAAGAAGAGAAACTGGAAAAACTTAAACACCGGGTTGGTTCCTCTTTCCGGGGGAGTATTGACTGGAACCGCCGTATTTCTCTGGCACGTAACCATACTGCAACTCACCTCCTAGTGGCAGCTGCCAGAAAGGTTTTAGGGGACCATATATGGCAGGCAGGAGCACAGAAGGGTGTTAAAAAATCCAGGATCGATTTATCACACTACCAGCGTATTAGTGAAGAAGAACTCCATGAAATTGAACTTATAGCCAATAGATGGGTTATGGATAACATTCCAGTCAATGTAGAGTGGATGAATCGTACAGAAGCAGAGAAAAAATACGGATTCATACTTTACCAGGGAGGAGTGGTCCCCGGAAGCAGCATCCGCGTAGTTCAGATTCCTGGTGTGGATGTGCAGGCCTGTGCCGGAACACACTGCCATCAAACAGGACAGATTGGCCTTATAAAGATTAATAGAACAGAAAGAATCCAGGATGGAGTGGAAAGATTTGAATTCTCTGCGGGTGAAGCTGCTGTGGAATCCATGCAGACCAATGACGCTTTACTTCAGGATAGTGCTATTGTGTTTAAAGTGGAACCTAGCCAGCTGCCTAAAACCAGTGAAAGATTCTTCACTGAGTGGAAAGCCTTTAAAAACGAGATTGAACGAATGAAATCCCAGGTAGCTAAACTTAAAACAGATTCATTAACTGACCAAACTGAAACTATTAACTCACTATCCTTCCTATCAGATGAGGTTGATGCAGATATAGATGAACTGGTTAAAATGGTCACCCAACTCACTGATGATGGTGGTGTGGATGTGGTTGTCCTTGGGAATTCCGATGGGAAAATAGCAGGTGCAGCATCATCCAAGGCCATTGATCGAGGCATAAAAATCAATGAAATCATCAAAGAAACCGCTAAAATCATGGGCGGTGGGGGTGGTGGAAAACCTCACCTGGCCCAAGGAGCTGGACAAAAAGCAGACAAACTTCCGGAAGCCCTTAGATTTGTGCGTGAGACTGTGAAGGATAAGTTAGCCCAGAAAAATCTTAATGGATTTAGTTAAATGTGATTGATTAACAGTTAAATTATTTAATAGTTAAAAATGGAAATCTTTTACATCTGGTGAAATAAATTGAAAAAAACAATCCAACAGATTAACCATAAAATCAAAGATGGCAAAGCCAACATCCTCACTGCTGAAGAAGTAACCCAGCTGGTGATGGGGGGTGATGAACCCACTGCCGAAGATGTTGATGTGGTGACCACTGGTACCTGTGGTATAATGTCTGGAACCGCAGCCATCTTCCACATCCCTGTCGCAGAACCAGGAACTTTCAAGAAAGCCAAAAGTATACTTTTAAATGGCGTTCCAGGCTTCCCTGGGCCCTGTCCCAATGAATGGTTGGGTTCAGTTGATTTGATGATTTATGGAACTGCCCATAGCATAAACGACCCCCAGTATGGTGGAGGATTCCTCTTCAAGGAACTGGTTAGTGGGAAAGAAATTGAAATTGAAGCAGAAGATTTTGAAGGTAATATCATGAAATCAACTGCCACATTAAATGATTTTGGAACTGCCCAACTGATTGGAACCCGTTCTGCATTTAAGAATTACACTGCCTTTGTAAATCCATCTCCTGAATCTGTTAAATCCATATTCAATGCTGTGAAAATGGATGGACCCTTTAAAGGAATTACATTCTCTGGTTGCGGGGAGCTTAACCCCTTACAAAACGATCCCCAACTAAATTCCATCCATAAAGGCAGCAAATTACTCATTAATAATTCTGAAGGATTGTTCATTGGCACTGGAACAAGAAGCAGTCCTGAAAAGCCAAATATGATGATAACTGCAGATATGAAAGAAATGGACCCCCATTATATTGGTGGTTTTCGTACCGGAGCTGGTCCTGAGGTTTACAATAGTGTGGCCACGGCCATACCAGTCCTGGATGATAACATACTCCAACATACCTTCGTTAAAAATGAAGACATTTCTCTTCCCATCGCGGATATAAGGGGACGTCACAGCGTTTTGAGCCAAACCGATTATGGTGTGTGGAGAGATGTTGATGAAAGACCTACTTATGAAGAAAGTCTTTGTCAGAGGTGTGAAACCTGTCTGGTTGAAGATAGATGTCCTACAAAAGCCTTCCAGAACCATGAACTGAATAAAGTCCGGTGCTTTGGCTGTGGGATGTGTGTTTATTCCTGTCCCTTCAGTTCTTTCCAGATGGAAACCGGTACCGTCTCCATGGATTGGAAAGGTGAGATTAAAACGTTGGATGTTATCTGTCGTCAGTCGGATATTAAACGTGCCCGTGAACTGGCGCGTGAACTTAAAAACAGGATTATAAATGGCGAATTTATCGTTGGATAACCTTTGTTGGATAACCTAAAATATCTGAAATTTTCACTTATTTTGTACTGTCCACCTAATACCCATATCCTATCCTTAGGATTCTAAGGATATAATTTCCCCTAATGATATCCTAAGGATATAATTTCCCCTAAGGCAATTTATCTAAGGATTCAAGTATCTTTTCAGTTATAGAATCCCTATTTTCTGAGGTTATATGGAAAATTTTCACATCTTCCCTATTTTTAACCTTCAAAATAAATGGGTGCTGGGAACGTTGATGAATTACTGCAATTACTGTTTTTTGACTATCCATTGCCTTCCAAACAGCTTGAGGAAAATCTGCACTTTTCAGTTCCATAGGTGCGATTTCATCAATGAAAATATAATTTAACGTCCCTATTGCATTTTCAATGGCAGTTATACCAATTTCTATAATATCATCCAGATTTACAGTGTATTTACCAACTTTTGGGCCTTGAATATGGTTATGAAGGTGGGTACTGGCCAATACTCCCTTTCTACCCGAGGCAATGTCAATAATATTAAAACCAGTTCTTTTACCCTTTTCTCTTATTTCAGGACAGTAAATACCCCCAACAGAATAACCTTTAGAAGTTAAGGTTTTTTTAATCTCTTCTAAAACCGTGGTTTTACCCACACCGGGAGGGCCAGTTATAAGAATATTCATATTAACAATTTGAATAGTTTTAGATAAAAAAAGTAAATGTTAACCTAACTATAATCTTTTTTTATACTACTTGTTTTCACTGTTTGCATATTGTTTTTACTATTTATATGGCTATTAATATTTTATATGTTGTAGAAAAGCCTATATTTTAGTGGAAAAGAATATGATTCCAATTACAAAACCAAATAAGAGTGCTATTACCAGTAAGAGGAAAATAGTTCCCCAAATGGAACTTCCTTTTTCTTCAGTCCCATAATACTCATCTAGATCATAACCACGGTATTTTTTCTTTTTATATCCGTTAGGATTATAGTTCTGCTGATAATCTCTGTTTTGATTATATTTCTCTTTATAAGGTTTATTCTTATAAGATTTATTTTTTTTATAAGGGTTATCCTGGTTATCCTGCTTATAATCTCTGTCCTGATTGTACTGGTAATTGTTATCAGGATTTTGTTGATTATGGTCCTTATCAGAATAATTATCCTCATTCTGATAGGTATCATCATAATATTTGGCGGCAGAATAGTCTTCATCTAGATCATATGGTTCAGTGGGAACTTCCCTTTGCTCATGGTATTCTCCCCTAAGATACTTGTTCTTCAAGGGTTTGTATTCAGAGGTTGATAGTTCCATTCCACATTTAGGACAATATGTGTCCCATTTACGAACTTTAGTACCACAATTTTCACATTTCATAGCGAACCTCGGCTTGATCACCGCATAATCAAATTTACGTTGCTAATTCCTATTATTAACCACCTATTCATGTGCAATTTCATCATGACAAAGCCATCACTAATAATTCTATAAATCTAACTGTTTTTTCATTTTACTACAATCCCATCTTTTTTTAAAAAAACGGAGATATTCCCATTTAATGGATATGTTTTTCTAGGGATTGTGTGCCATCATGGATGTTATGGAACTTTTTCTATCACATGCCACTGTGATCATATCATATCCTTTATTTTTCAACAACATGATTGGCTTGCGGTTGTTTTAAAGGTCCTGTTACCTTTGTATACTATAATTTGATTAATATTTTCTCTAAAGTTACATAAATGGTTTTCCAGTAGAAATAAAGAAAATATGATAAAATAATATTTTCATTGAAAGTATACCAATGTGGATCGCTACTCATGTAGATGTGTACCAGCTTATTTTTTTCAAACAATTTGCAAGATCTCTACAATATAATAACTCTATCGGACAAATATTATAGTAACAAGGGGGGAATGATAATGAATAATGAACTAAGAAAAGAACTTATTGCCAAGTCACCTATTAGTTTTGAAGGGTTGAGAAAACTTAACATTGCTGCTGGTTCACTGCACTTAATCCAGGGAATTATAATGATCGCCTTGGGTTTATGGTTGACATGGACCCAGGATATCTACACTTTCTACCTTAAATTCACAATAATATCATTAAAACCTTTTGAAGCTCAGATCGTTCCAGATCCAACGGTTGCATTTACTGTTAGCTACCTAGGAGTGATTCTTTCCTCATTCTTATTGATTTCCGCCATTGCCCATTTTGCTATTGCCTTTGTAAAAACCAAAAACTACAATGAGAACCTGAAAAAGGGTATGAACCCCTACCGTTGGTATGAATATTTCTTCTCCAGCTCCATTATGCTGGTGATAATCGCGACCTTCGTAGGTGTTTGGGATTTATGGTCTCTGGTAATGATCTTTGTCCTGAATGCCGTGATGATCATGTGCGGCTTTTTGATGGAGAAGATCAACTATTACACCAAAAAAACGGATTGGTCCGCATATCTAGTGGGATGTCTTTCCGGATTCGCCCCATGGATTGTTTTAGCAGCCTATTTCGTAGCAGCAGTGGGATCAACCGAAACAAATCCACCAGATTTCGTTTACGCCATATTGCTCGTATACTTTATCATGTTCAACACCTTCTCCATTAACATGGTTCTACAGTATAAAGGCGTTGGTAAATGGAAGGATTACCTCTATGGTGAACGGGTGTACATAATCCTCAGTTTAATTGCAAAAACTGCACTGGCGTGGCTAACATTTATAGGAATTTTCGCACCGTGACACCAGGATTGGGAGATTGAAAGGATGATCTGGCAGAAGGCTAGATTAAAATCTTATTTTTTTAATAAATCTATAAACGGTCATTTAAATGAATGAATCCCCATCTAAAAAGAAAATAATCGTAATCACGCTCGTAGTAGTTGCCGTAATTACAGCAAGTGCTTTTATCTATTATGTTTCCGATTATTATCATGCCGATGCAAATGCTTTAGCGGCATTAAACTCAACTGAAGCCTACAGTGTACAAAATACAGGTGATTTTATTACATTCACTCCGGCTGGTAACAAGAGCACCACTGGAATAATATTTTATCCAGGAGGCAAAGTACAAGCAGAATCTTACTCTGTAATAGCTTCTAAATTGGCGGAAAATGATTATACCATTATAATTGCAAAAATGCCATTTAATTTAGCATTTTTTGGTACGGATAAAGCAGATGATGTCATTGAAAATCACACAGAAATAGATTCATGGGTAATGATGGGTCATTCGCTGGGGGGTGTTTATGCATCTGAATATGCGGTAAATCATCAGGATAAAATTAAAGGAGTTATTTATTTAGCTGCCTATCCACCATCAAATGCATCAAATGCCACCTTCAAAGCTCTGTCCATTAGAGGATCTCTGGATAATGTAATCCTGGAAGAGGATATCTCAGGAAATCTTGATAAATTCCCAAAAAACACCACTTTCATCACCATTGAGGGAGGTAATCACTACAATTTTGGTGATTATGGAGTTCAGGCCGGTGATAACAACAGCACCATCACCCGGGAAGAACAGCAAAAACAGACCATTAACGCCATAATTGAATTTATTAAGGGCCTTTAAGATTAAAAAAAGGCAAAACTACGCTAGAATAAAATTTATACCAAAATGAAAATTAGACTAAAATGAAAATTAGACTAAAATGAAAATTAGACTGGATTAATTCAATTGAAGGTTAAGGTATAACCCTCAGATAATGTGCCTCATTTGCCCCGGCATTGAACTCTATACTGGAAACCTCATCCATCCAGTCTTCGAATATTTTCCAGAGAAGGTCGTCATCAGCATAGATACAGAAAACTGGTTCATCCCCATCTTCCATAACAAACTTTTCCACATCCCCATAATCTCGTTTAATGTCATTAAAAATCTCATCTGCCAATTTTTGCTTGTTTTCTTCCATAAAACATCACACACCATTAATATTGTAACACATCTTATCTCAAATAATAAATTTATTCTTTAAAATTCTAAAATAATCCACAGGAGTAAACCTAGATCAGGAATAGAACTTCATTTAATTTCATGAATAAAATTTTATTTACATTTTATGTACCAGCATATTAACTATAGTAAATTTTTAAACCCTACACCCTTAGCATAGTCAATTACTTCACCAACTTCACCATAAGTTGGGAGTCTGGAGATCTCTTCATATTTATCAGCATGGTACACAGGATGGTACTGTCCCATAATGTTCAACACCACTTCTCGACCCAAATTTTGAGATATCCACCTTAGGAGAGGTTTTGAACAACATTCCACATGATTAGGCAGGACTAAATGTCTGATTATTATATCTCCTGCCTCCCAGGCCATTTTATGATTCCTTTCCACCACCTCCATATAATCAGGAATACTGGAAAGTCGCTGGGCACATTCATTGTTACCATATTTGAAATCTGTGAGGTAAAGATCAGCAAAACCATCCAGAAGGTGCATGGCATCCTCAGAGAGATACATGTTACTGTTCCAAATTACAGGGATGTTCTTCCTTACCAGTTGCATGGTGCGAAGTATGTAATGAAGGTTGGGGGTGGGGTCACCTCCCACAAAATTGACATTACGAGAACCTTCATTTATTCTCTTTTCAATGATCAGGGCAAGGTTTTTAGCTTCCACACTGATGCCCCTGGTTGGTTGCTGGCTTATATCCCAATTTTGACAGTATACACAGTTAAAATTGCACCCTGCAAAGAATACAGTGTGACTGGGTACCAATACTGGTTCTTCACCCACATGCAGGAATTCAGATGCGATTAAAGGATTTTTCACCCCACAACATCCTTTTTCAAGATTTCGGTTCACTTCACATGCTTTTTCGCAGAAATTGCAGTGATGAAAAATTTTCTCGGCGAGTTTAACTTTAAGATCAAGGTAAGAGAAAAAAGGTTCTGTTTTATTAGATCTAAGGGTGTCTGCTATCTTTTCAACAACATGTTGATCCAAAGAAGACCGTTCTTTATAAAATTGATTGAAATCCTTCTTTAGATGTTCATGCTCCCTCCAAAGATGTTCTTCATCATCACTGTCTTTTGCATCCATAAAAAAAGCTACTTTACACCTTGATAGTTGCTGGTTAGTCATTACCGCCAGATAATTTGAAAGAACATGTTTGATGGTTTGATTAGTCATTTTTTCCACTTAAATGACCTTTAACAGTGCACCACTTATCATACCACTATTATCCCACTACTCTTAAATTGGACGCATTTATGGAAGGTAAGATAAAAGGTCCTAATTGTCTCTTTTTTTGTGATGCTGCTGTGGCATCTTTCAATATGGAAAATATATTCCCGGAAAGCATCGCCTTCTTTACTGGGTATGCTATTTCTCCTTTCTCAATTTTAAAGGCATTCATGGCTTCTACTGAAAAATCTCCGGATATGGGGTTGGCAGTGTGCGCCCCCAGAACATCGGTTACTAATATTCCATTTTTTATTTCTGAAAGCTCTTCACATTCTTTGAAATCCACAACCAGGTTGGAAAGACCTACAGCTGGCATGTCTGTGAATGATGCTCGCATCCCATTACCAGTACTCTGGATTTTTCCCTTGTTGGCTGTGTGAATGTCATAAATGAAGTTTTTAAGAATTCCATCCTCTATGATAACCGTTTTCTGGCTGGGTGTTCCCTCTCCATCACCACTAGAAGAGTTAAGACCCCCCTTGATAGTTCCATCGTCGTATATGTTAAGTGAGTGGGATGAAACTTCCTTTTCCATCCTGTCAGCATATATAGATCTACCCCTCTGCACATTATCCCCATGGATGGCCTGTGAAAATGTGGACAGGAGACCTGAGGCAGCATGATGGTCCAATAAAACTTTCATATCTCCAGTTTCAACTGTTTTTCCTCCCCTGGAATTTAAAGCTATTTCACATGCTTTATTAGCTATTTTTTCCGGATCTATGTCCAGTTTCCTGGATGAGTCAGATTCACTGGCTGTGGAAACACCCTCTCCGTCAGGTACATTGACAGCTATGAAACCAGAAAAATAAGTAGAAACATCTTCACAGTGCGTGCTCTCAGAATTGATGAGTAAAGTTTTATAACAGCCAGCAGAAATTCCACCAGATGTTGGTTGGCATTTGTTATCAATGACTGTGGCAATCATGGATTTTCCGAGGTTTATAGTATCTTCCAACTCCAGATTTTGAAATTTGGGGTCATATATGCCCTTTATTGTGGGGTATTCTGATTTGGAGGCAAAGTCAAAGTTTTCATCAACCTGGTTGGCATGTGCATTGGAAACTGCCTTTTTGACTGTTTTTTCTAACAGTTTAGTTTGTGTGGTGTATGCGAAACCCATCTTATCATCACAGATGACCCGAATACCCACGCCCAGGGAGTATGCTTCCTTGGCAAAGTCCACCCTGTCATTCTGAATAGTGGCATCCGCATTTTCCGTAATTTCTATGTAAATTTCAGCTTGATCAGCATTTTTCAGAGCATAATCCAGTGTCTGGTTAGCTAAATCATTCATCATGATAAAAACCTCTCTAATGCTTCTTTAACTCCATTTCCATATGGTTTTTTGGTAACATAGTCTGCTATGTCCTTAAGTTCAGGTTCTGCATTGGCCACTGCCACTTTCAAACCTGCAACCTTCAGAAATTCCAGGTCATTTTCACTATCACCCACAGCCATGATCTCCTGTGGTTTTACACCAATATCACGAGCTACGCGCATCAAGGATGAACCTTTGTTTACTGTTGGATCGGTGATGTGCAGTGCAAATTTGGTGTCATATATACTCACATCAAAATCTTTGAGATGATCTTTTACTGTTGTCACAGGAAGGGTTCGGTAAATCGCTATTTCTGAAACCCTTTGATCTGAAAAATCCACTTTTTCAAGGGGATATTTTTCTTTTAAAAATTGATAGGCAACTTTGCATTTTTCAATGTCTCCCAGAATCTGCCTTCCCTTGGTTGATTCAATGACTCCTCCGTTTTCTGCCACTAAACCTCCTGATGTGCCAATAAATATGGAAAGAGTTTTAGTGACTGGGAGAATGTTTCCCGTGACTATTATAACAGGAATGCCTTTTTCTTCGGCGTTTCGAAGAGATTCCAATGCACTGCAACATAACCTTCTCTTACTATCAGTTATGGTACCATCAACATCCACGGCTATCGCTTTAATCAAGTTATCACCACTCCCCTGGAATATTCCATCGAAGATATGATGGAAATTCAAATATAGGTCCCCAATAATTGTATTTTAATTTTAATGGGTTCTGATGAAACATAAATATTGATTTAATCTATTAAAAGGAACCATAACGGTGGGCTATGTTACAAGTTCCTTCTTTACTCACCATACATGCCCCTATAGGGTTGGTGGGGTTACATTCATTACGGAATAGTTTACAATCTTCAGGTCTAGCCACTCCTCTTAGTATGGCTCCGCAGATGCAGCCAGTAACTACTTCTGGAATAGTGCCAACTTCAATGTCAAATTTTTCTCTGGCATTGTGATGGGAGAATTCATCTTTTATGTCCATAACTGAGTTGGGTATGGGTGGGAATCCTCTCCATTCATTAGTTGTGATGTAAAAAACTTCTTTAAGGAGTTCTTGGGCTTTTATATTACCTTCTTCCCGGACTGCACGTTTATATTCATTTTGAACTTTGGCTTTGCCCTCGTCAAGTTGTTTCAGTATTAAGTAAACAGCTATGAGAACATCCATAGGGTTGAAACCTGTTACAACCTGTGGAATTCCATATTTTTCTGAGAATATATTATAGGGTTTGGTTCCAATGATAGTTGAGACATGTCCCGGCTCTATGAGGGCGTTAAGATTCACTTCTCCTGATTTTATAAGGAATTCCAGAGCTGGAGGTATTAACCGATGACATGATAAGACTGAGAAGTTTTCGGGAGGATTTGAAACTAACTCTGCTGCGGTAGTGGGTGCTGTGGTTTCGAACCCTGCAGCCATGAACACCACTTCATTATCAATTTTTTGAGCTAGTTCTACGGCATTATTAACTCCGTAAACGATTCTAACATCAGCTCCTTCGGCTTTTGCATCAGCCAGGGATCCTGTTCCACCAGGCACCCTTAACATGTCACCAAATGTGGCTATGGTAACCCCTTGTCTGGCCAGTTCCAGACATTCTTCTACTTCACGTGCTGGAACACAGCAAACCGGACATCCTGGGCCGGCAACTACTTCCACCTCTTTAGGTAATAATGATCTTAAACCATACTGCATGATGGTGTGTTCATGTGACCCACATACATGCATTATTTTTACTGGTTGGGCAATGTCTTCTATGCGTTTTACTATTTTCTCAGAGAGATCTTTCATTGTGTTCATGAGCGCCACCTTATACTAGATATAGATTAAACAAACTATCAAACTTAACATCAACCTAATTTAATACTTCATACATTCCATCTATTCTCTAATATCTGATTTTATCCTATCCTATTATTGATTTGAAGATATTGTTGATATTGTTTATATTGTTATATGCTTTATGGGATGGTTACCTAAAAAAATGTCAGTTTCAAAAAAAGTAGTAATACAACAGATAAACTGGAAAATTGATGATTTTGTAACAATTTTTTCAAATCATGCATTATTATAAATGTTTATTGGGAAATTAAAGTACTATCTACTCTAAAATGACCATATATTACAGTAAAATGATTATTGAACTGTGAAGGAGATACATGAGTTAGAGTTATATACTAAATTGTCAAAATATTTTTAAGCATGTTAATAAATGATACTGTTTAGAAATAAGAGTAATGGTAGTTAGTATGAAGGTTGCTGTGATTGGGCTGGGTGTAGAAGGCATTAATGCCGTTCGATCCCTTCTAAATCATGGTTATGCTGTTTATGCTTCTGATGTTAATCATGATATTGAATTAGAGTCTGATGACAATCTGGATGTTGATCTGGGATTTCATGATTTTGATAAAATAGAAAATTGTGATGCAGTTGTTTTAAGCCCAGGTTTATGGCATCATCATGATTTCCAGAAATTCAAAACAAGTGGAAAACTATTATCTGATATTATTACTCTAGAACGACCCCAGTTCACCATAGGGGTAACTGGTACCAATGGTAAAACTACCACCACCATGATGATTTCAAGTATACTGCAAAAAGCTGGTATGAAGGTTCTCACTGGTGGAAATGCAGGTGGAGGATTTAAAGGTTACACTGAAGTCATTCTAGAAGCTGAATCATCTAATTATGACATTTTACTGGTAGAAGTCTGCGATATGACCCTGGATTTCTGTCAAAATGCATTTGATTTTGACTTGGTTGTGGTGACCAATATAGGTAGAGATCACCTGGAAGTACATCAATCACTTGAAAACTATTTGAAATCCCTTGCAAAGTTTGTTAAAGGAAAAAAACTTGTTTTAAACCAGGAAGATGAAATTTTCACCGAGTTAATTGACGAAACAGTGAAAACTCATTTTTTTACGAAAATTCCCTATGAATTGAACTTATTCGGAAAATTCAATCTGAAAAATGCTGGTGCAGCCAAAAAAACAGCCGAAATATTAGGAATATCAGATGAAATCATCAAAAGGGCCCTTAAACAGTTCCATGTTTTACCCGGGAGATCAGCAATTATTGATTTTCCCCACTCTAAAATAGTGGTTGGAAAAACTGATAACGTTGATGCGACAGTAGCTGTACTTGAAGAGGCCGAATTCCCTGTAATAATACTGGGAACTCCGCGTAAGGGAGAAATATGTCGTTTAGACATTTTCCGAGAAGTTTCTAAAAGAAAATCTAAGATCATTGCCATTTTCCCTGGACTTGATGATACTCTTGAGGATGCGCAAAAAATCTTAGAAGAAGAAAATTACAAAGGGAAGGTTTTAGTCCTGACTGATGTGGATGATGTTGTGAAATTTGCTCTTGAATGCTCAGAAAGGTATCCAAATGTATTCATTGGTGGTAATGGTCAACGTAAAATTATAGAAATAACTGAAAGTTTAAAGGAGGCCATTTCGGCTAAATAAAAAAAAAAATAAATTATGGGGGATTAAAAAATGCGCAGATCTTTGTTAAATCCGATACTGGCCTTTGTTGTTTTGATAATACTGATAATCAGTTTTAATTATGTTGGGAATACCATCGATAACTATTTTCCTGCACAAAAACCAGAAGAAATCACATCTATGTCCATTGGAGATACAGTGCTAACCGGTATGAAGGTGATTGATGATGCTAAAATCAGGAAAGTGCCGGTCATATATCATCCAGAATATTTAATGAGTTTGTTCCAAGAAGAAAAATATCTACCGATTATAAACGGACTATTAACCGGAGCTTTGGAAACCCCCATTTCTCAAATGGCCAGTGGCAGCATATCCCCACAGGGAGTGGCCCAAGGATTTGAAGGCCCTGGTTTTCTGAGTGTTAAGGGTCAGCAACTGGTGGTTAACCCGCCACAAACATTTGTATGGGCTTATAAAACTGGATACACCGTAGGGGTGAAAACTGAAAATGGTGTAGAAATAAGAAATGGTGGAACATCAGGAAAAGTCATAAAGGAAGTAGCTGAATCTGATATTAACAACAATACCATCCCCCAGGATTATGTTTCCATTACCACATTTAAGAATTGGTACAATAAAGCAAATGTAGGAAATTACATCTATTTAGATTATTCACTCGCCGGATTCAATGATGGTAGAAACCAAGTCACCCCTGACCAGATTGAAACCTTTTTCGGAGAGTCTGTAGTGACCTACATGAAAAATTATCCAGGTGGATCTCCAGTTATGGCTTATATGGGAAACCACACTGAGAACGTTACTATAACTTATTCTCAATCTTTAGGTTCTTATCCAGAATATGGAGATTATTCCCGGGCTTATAATGCTAAAGCATTCGCTATGGCATGGAATGGTACAATAATACCTCCTAAAACTGGATCTAGTGGAAAAGAGAATATTGGTTTCGATCCTTGCCCTGATCCTAACGCCACTGGCGGATATGCAACCCATGGAGTCTGTCCAGCTGCCAGAGCACTGCGAGGCGCTACTACCGGTTCAGGTTTACCTTTACCCAGTGGAATTTTATGGGGAGAATTGTCCGTAGCTTATGATACCAGCCCCACTGTGGGAGTTAAAGTATACAACACCAATGATTATCCTATAAAAATTGTGATGTGGACTGAAGGAAGCGGAGCCGGACTGGTAGTCTACGGTAGAGTGGTTAAACTTACTTAGCTCTTTATTTATTTTCCCATTTCATTTTTTAGGAGATAAACTTATGAAAAAGCCCATTAAAATTCATAATGTAGATGTTTCATGCATTGTCACTGCAGCCGGGAAAAATCGGCGGATGAGAGAAGATCTTCAAAGTAAAGGGATGGATATTCAGCATAAACTTCTTTTTAAAATCAACGGTGAACATATCATAAATTACACTGTTAAAAAAGCACTTCAGACAGAAATAAAAGAATGTGTGGTTGTTTTAGGACATTTCATGGATGAATTATATTCTGCATTGGAACATATAGAAGATCCAAGACTCAAAATAATTGAAAATCCCGACGTTAATGTGGAATTATCTCAAACCCTAGTTAACGGTGTTTTAAATGCAAAATATGATTACTGTCTCTGTTTGGCAGGGGACCAACCCACAGTAACCACGGAAACTATGCAAAACCTGGTGAATCAACTTTTAAGATGTCCAGAACCAGAGAATTCTGTATCTATCCTTGCCCGTGGAAAAACTGGATACTTGGATAGTGCTAAAGGGTTGGGAATGCCTTTTGCATGTCATTGTTTACTGCTTGAACAGTACCTCCACGGTGAAGATGATAATTTGAACCCAATCCTCAGGAAGATGGTTGCAGATGGAGTGTCACTTTATGGAGTACATGGACAAAATGAATTAGAATTAATTAATATCAACCGTTATGATGATTATCTTAAAGTTTTAGAAAAAATGGAATAAATATAAAAACAAATAACACTGAAATAACTCATTTTTAGGATGTATTTAGGATAACACTAATAAAATGGAATAAAAAAAATGGAAAATATGTTTTAACTCATATTCTCCAGTGCATTAACCACACAGCCAATATTTTCTCCAGTAAGGCCGATGATAACTTCATCATCTTTTACATCAGCATATTGTCTGGAACCACTGCATCCCAGGGTGATGTTAGGCTGACGGCGTGTGAATGGCCCTGCAACAGCATCTGCACATATTGATTGGATTCCAGCAAAATCAACCTCTACTCTTCCACCCATGGTGTAAACCAGAGCTTGTGAAAGTATCATAGCCTGAGCCGGGTTGGCGATGATAACTATGACATCTGGATCAAAATTAGCCTTTTCCAGTGGTGCGTATACCAAGGCATACATCCTGGTGTCAACTTTAGGTATGGCTTTCATGGTGGTTCTAGCGGATCCCACACTGGAGAAACGTCCTAATCCATAGTAGAATTCTCCTGTTTTAATCTTTTCAGGTGGTTCTTCGAGACCCAGAGCAGCAGATCCTCCTTTACACATCTGTTCTTCAGCTGTGGCATAAAAAATATCTCCCTGGCTAGCTTTTTGTACCAGTTCACAGTGTCGCATTTTTCCATCCATTTTCGCAACACCTTCAGGGACATCTTCTTCCCTTAAAACAAATTTTATGGCAACCGGAGATTTTTCAAGATTTAAATGTTCCTTTAATTTATTGGCTATGAAATCGTATCCATTTGAATCACACATACTATTCACCTCTTACATGAAGTTATAGATTTATTTAAAATATAATTTTTCTATTATAATTTTCTAAATAATTTTAATATGATGCCTCTGATAAAATAATTCCTCTGATAAAAATTGCTAACAATATAATATAAAAAAGGGATTTTGAAAAGTATAAAAATTTAAAAAAGAATAATCATTGAACTGATTTAATGCCTTCTACAATCTCAGAGATCTTTTCTTTGATATGGGATGTGTTTTCCACCACAGTACCAGTTACAATGATATCAGCACCAGCCTGAGCTACCTTCTGAGCGGCTTCTCCAGTTCTGATACCCCCACCCACAATTACCATGTGATTGGTGTACATCTTAACCTTCTGAATCATCTCTGCAGGAATGATCTCTGCTGCTCCAGAACCGGCTTCCAAATAAAATAGTCTCATTCCCATGAATTCAGCTGCCATAGCATAGGCCACTGCAAGATCTGGCTTCCTGCGAGGGATTAACTTGGCATCTCCAACCCATCCTGCCGTTTCTCCGGGTTCAACAATCAGATATCCCATGGGGATAGTTTCTATACCAATTTTTTTGATTTTGGGGGCTCCTAAAGCCTGGGCACCTATAATCCAGTAAGGGTTATTGGAGTTTAAAAGACTCATGAAAAATATGGCATCTGCATAGGCACTTACACCAGTGGTGTTACCTGGAAAGAGAATAATTGGAACATCCAGATTTTTTTGAAGTAGTTTAGCTGTTTCATCAAGTTCTTGGGAATCAGTGGTGGATCCTCCTAACATAATACCATCAGATCCTCCAGCAACGGCTTCTGTGGCAATTTCCAGGGCTTTTTCTGGATCTTGATCCTCGGGATCTAAAAGGGTAAGGTGAACTTTTCCGTGCTTAAGAGCTTCTTTTAGATATTCTTCAACTTTCATCAGAAACACCTGTTTAATTAAACTAAAACGATTTTAATCACTATTAAATAAATTATAATAAAATTTTGCCAATTTATCAAAACATAAAACAACAAAAAAATTTTAAAAAATAATTTCTTCTATGGTCCTCCGAAAAATCGGAGGGATTAGAAAAATGTTTATCCTCGTGGCTCTTTGGCCTTGAATCTCAAACCCTTGTATCCGCACTTACGACATGTTTTAGCGGTTGGGGGGTTTCGAGCGTTACATTTGAGACAAACTTTGATCTTGAATATTCTATTCTCTGCTTCTTCAAATCTAGCCATTATTTAGCCTCCTATAAATTCATTCTGAATATCTACAACTTCCCTGCTACTGCGAGCCCGGGAGTATGCCTCTAAGAGCTCATGGTTAAGCTCCAGAAAATGAGGTCCCCACTTGAAGTGGGACATAATCTGAATAGCATTATCTTTAAGCCCCACTATATATAAGGTTGCTGCCACAGCTTCGGCAGTGGACAGTATACATGGTTTCCCATAGTTAGTGGGGTTGGCAGCCACCAGGAAAGGAAGGGAACGATGGGTTTCTGTGCCTCTGAACATAGCAGAGGACTTGTCAATCCGTTTCCAGGAACAATCAAGCCCGACAATTCCTTTTTCAACTACCAAATCATGGTCTTCTGGTGACACTGCCTTCGGTGAGAATGGATCCAATACTAAACCACCCCTTGGAACTTGGTTGAGGCGAGTGACCATTTTGATCTCCTTCAGCTTGGCCAGTTTACGGGTAGTGCATTTTTTGGGATCACATTGTTCGGCGTGGTATACAATTACTTTATGAGGCATAGAATCAAAAGGGAAAGGTTTTACTTTATTATATGGATATTAACAATTTTTACTTGCATTTGATTTTAACTTATATAATCAAAATTTATTTTAAAAATACCATCACATCTTGAATTATGTATTTTGAAATAACTGGTATTTAGTCTTTGTACATGAAAAATCTTTTTAGGTAACAAAATTAAAGTCAATTCTTAAATATTAAATTCCTTAAATTTCTTAGTAAACTCGGTTTCATGCTCAACATCCAAAGTAAGAGTACCATCCCGTTGAGTTACTAGATTTTGTGCAAGTTAAAGCCCATAAATCTGTGGAAAATCAAGTTCGATATCTTCAGATAGGCTCAGTATATATTTGGTATAACACCATCAAAAAAATTGAATGTGAAAGGTAATAAGATTTTAAAGATTTTCTCGTTCAAAATCTAATATTTTAGAAACAACCCTGCCTGGATCTTTTAACTCTTCTATATCGTAATATCGTCCCCCGGCAGCCAGGGCCAGTTCCATGTTCACTTCATGACCATAACGTACTGATCGTTCGAAGTTAACAACTATGGTGTGAATCTCTTTAGCTTTAATTTTCTCAGCAACATTGAGGGCATCTTTCATAGGACCCTCCTCTAAAGCTACATTAGGCATGCCATCAGAAAGTATGAGCAATAAAGGCACAAATTCATCCTTTAATTTCTCTTTTTTCAGAATTTCATAACTTTTTTTCATTCCAGCTGCAAGGGGAGTTGTTCCTCCAACACGAATATTATCTATTTGCTCCCGGAACGATGTCGCCCTACGAGTAGTAGGAATAATTATCTCTGCATTCTCTCCTTTAAAGCCAACAACACTTATCCTGTCCTGATGACGATTTGTGTCTTGAATAACACTATGTAATATCCCTTTTAATCTGTTGGCTTTCTTATCAGAGAACATTGACCCACTGATATCTACCAACATAACTATAGAAGCTTTAGCACCGTGTTTACGGACTTTATGACGTAAATCTTCAGTTTTGACTTTAATTTTTCCATTAGAACTTAATGCAGCAGCTCGGAGGGTTGCATCAATTGCAACATCACCCGAAGAGTCTTTAGGAAGCTTACTCTTAATATAACGTCCTTTTTGTGTCTTTGAATCGACTCTTTTACCATATAGACGATTTTTCTTTTTCCCCTTCATCTTAAGAAGTTTTTCCACATCAACCTCTTCTTCCTGGGCCTCAACATTCTGTTCATCCTTTTTGAGAGTTTTAAGTTTCATGCCCCTCTTTTTCTGGTTTTCATCTATTTTACTTGGGGCTTTTTTTTATCATCCTCCTTATTTTCCTGTGAAATTTCATTTACAGCATTTTGTATTTGTTTTTTAATTTTGTCCTGATCTAATGATTTTTTCTGGAATCTTTCACCCAGTACTAATGCAGCTGCCTCTTCCACATCAATATTTTCAACCGCATTATGTTTATAGTACGCTGCAAGGGTTTTTGAAGCTTTTAAAATAGCAATGTCAGCCCGATGCCCATCAACTCCCATATCAACACATAAATGGGCAATCACTTTCATCATATCCTCTGACACTTCTACTTTATCGAGAAGTTCCCTGGCCTGGATAATATTTTCAAGTATCTGGTCCTGATATTCTTGGAATTTCTCTCGGAAAGAATAAGGATCCTTTTCAAAGGCTTCCCTTCTTTCCATGATCTTCACACGATCATCGATGTCCATAATGCTTGCAACTGAGATCTGCAATCCAATCCTATCAGATAACTGGGGTCTGAGTTCTCCTTCAGCAGGATTCATGGTTCCCACCAATATAAAGTTAGATGGGTGAGTTAAAGATATACCTTCCCTTTCTACAGTGTTTATTCCATAAGCAGCAGCATCCAATAGCACATCCACCAAATTATCATCCAGAAGGTTAATTTCATCAACATAAAGTATGTTACGGTTAGCATCTGCAAGGATACCTGGTTCTAATGATTTCATTCCCTCTTTAAGAGCCTTTTCTATGTTAATAGATCCTACCACCCGGTCTTCGGTGGCTCCCAACGGCAACTCAACCACCCTCATCTTTTTTTCCTCGACCTGGATATCCTCAGATTTTTCAGTCTTACATGACTCACAGAGAGACCCCTGATCATCTGGATCGCAGTTGAATGGACATCCTTTTACAACTTTTAATGGAGGTAAAAGATCTGCCAATGCACGTACTGCCGTGGTCTTGCCAGTTCCCTTATCACCCTTAATCAACACCCCACCTATAGATGGGTTTATTGCATTTAACACCAGGGCTTTTTTAACTCTTTCTTGACCAACAATAGCTGAAAATGGGAAAATCAAGTTTTTCAATAGTCTCACCATCTCAATCGGAATATAGTCCCTACTAATTTAGTTTATGGATTTTTAAAAGTGTTATTATATAGATTTTTATAGAATAAATAATGTGCCATCCTTAATCAACAAATAACACTTTTCATTGGTATTTTATCATTAAATTTAATCCAAAAATGCATCCATATATATCACCTTCTTGAATTCCCAAGAGTTTCTATTTTGTATCAAGTTTAATCCCCAAAAAGTAAATAATATCACGTACACAAAAGTTAGTGGTGATATGTAATGTGTTCTGTAGGCGGCCCCATGGCTGATCTTAAAATGAAAAAACTTAAAACCAAACGATACCGTTGTTTAGATTGTGAAAATGAGTTTAAAGGTATTGGAAGGAGAATAGTCTGCCCATCCTGTCAGTCTGATAATGTAGAAGAATTAGAGTAAACCCATGGTTCAAAAAATTATCCTGGAAAATAATGAAATTATCTTTTTAAAAGGAAAATCAGGGACTGTTGGTGTGGTCAAATTCGCAAAAAATGGACAAATATTCATAGGCACCCCTGATAAAGAAGAAGTTGTGATGTTCCTTGAAAAAGATGATATCATTGCTGTTTCAGCACTTAACTCTGGTCCTTTAACAGAAGAAGGGATAAAATCATTGATTTTTTTGTTGAGAGATATGGGAACTCCCTTAGTGGTCCTTCCTAAAGATCACCCTACTTCAAAAAGATTGCCAATGGTAGCCAGTTGTGGGGAAACAATACGTCTGGATTGTAACATAACTCCAGGAACTCATCCCGAACAGAATATACTATGCGCCTGTGAAGATCTATCGGGAATCCTGATGAAAGCCACTGCTGGTGGGGTAGAAATCCACGGATCCCTCAAAGATTTTAAAATAGAGAAATTTCAGGAGTGATATCTTCACAACACAGTTATATGAAAAAAAAGTTGCAATTTAATAACCACTTTAATATATAACATGATATAGATTATACGCACTTAACATTCTCATTAAAATAAAGGTAAAACAGATGGATATTCTCAGTTTAACCAGGAATTCCAGATATTAATAAAAAAAGTGTTACTACTTATTAGATGATTAACATGACTATTGCTGAATTTTACCAGATATTTGGCCAGGTTGTTTTCGTGGCAGGAATCCTTCTACTGGTTCTGCTATCGGTAACCCTCATACTAGGCCGCATGCTAATTGAAAAAGACCGTTTGATCTTTCCTAAATTACTCCTTTTTACTATGGATGTTTTTTACGGACTTTTCAAAAAATTTTCAGAAAGTGTGGGTGTGGATGCGAAAATTGTGGACCACATTGGTGTAGAAGTCCGAAATAAGGTTAATGAAAAAATTTTCCAAAAAATACAACCCAAAGATACAATTATAGTTTTACCCCATTGCCTGCGACACCTGGATTGCGAGGCAAAATTGGAAACTTCTGGCCTGGTATGCGAAAACTGTAACCGCTGCGTAATCGGAGTTTTAAAGACTAAAGGGGAAGAAATGGGCTATAAAGTGTTCATAATCCCTGGTTCAACCTTCCTCAAGAAGATAGTGGAACAAAACAAGTTTAAGGGAGTTATAGGTGTTGCTTGCTTCCAGGACCTCAATTTGGGGATGATGGAACTTTCTAAGTTCTCCTGTCAGGGCGTGCCCCTCCTTAGAGATGGTTGTGTTAATACCAAAGTGGATAGCCGTGCAGTTCTGGAAAAAATGGGTGTTAAACTCAAAGAAGCCAAAAAACTGGCACCAAAAAGCTCCTGCAGTACGGATCCTGATAAGAGAGGATCTTTCTAGACTCTAAAAAATAATAGCCAATTTTAAAAAATTAATGAATATTAAAAAGACATTTTTGTTTTTTATGGCTCAAAAAGATTCCATAGACCATGGAAAATAATTGAAGCATAAGTTTTGCCTGTTTTTAACCGCAGATAGCCTACAAAAAGACCTAAAACCAGACCAGCCATCATTTTTAAGGCCATGATCAAACCCAAATTTGAATATCGGATTAAAACATCAGCATAACCCAGTTGCCATACACTGAAAAGTAGTGTAACCGTTAAGAATGTTAAACCATCCTGGTTGATCATTCCTTCAGATGCACGTATCTTACTCCAGATATAACCTCTGAATACTAGTTCTTCAAATACAGGAGTTATGATGGCATATGAGAGCAGGTAAATGAGAATATAAAACTCCCATTCAAAGACAAACTGGCTTAATATGAGAATAGTGAGTAATGAAAACCCCATAATATAAATTATCTTGTTTTTTAGTCGAATATTATTCCATCTAAGCCCAAGATCATCTAACGATGGTTTAAAGTATAAAAGTAGGATTATACCTACAATTATAAAGTCTAATCCTCTTAAAATCAGGAATAACGATGCACCTGGTTTTACTGTGACGAACAAAAATTCAAAAATGGCTACTCTTGAAACATGTATAATAGCTAATACAACCACAATTTTTAAAACCAACTTTAAAAAGTTATTCCTGTCTTTGATAGTGCTAAATAGTTCCATAAAATTTCGTTTATTTGTTTTTGTTTGTGTTAATCATTTAATAAATCGAAATATCCTCAATCCATACTTTAAAGAATCCATTTTAAAAAAAGGTTAATGATAAGCACATCTGCTATTTATGCACTTATCCTGCAGTTTATCTCATTTTTCTGTTGCATATCAACTTTGATCCTAAGAAAATCACATTACCTGCCAACAAAATCGTGAACTGCAGACCCAATTCACCTTTACTAAAAAAGTCGAACAGTGCCCAGACTAATAAGGCTAGATCATAAAACACAAAGGCATAAACTGCTGACTTCTCATTTTGAAATCTTTCCATCTCATCTACTTTTTCCATGTTCATTTATTTCCTCCTTTACATAGTTTTATCAATACTATGAATATGTTAGAAGATTTTTGGGTGTTTTATTATAAACTGATACTTTTACAGTAACTTTGTTAATCTTGATAAATGAAAACATCTTCAATCTGTATTTTAAAGAATTTAGCTATTTTAAAAGCTAAAATCAGTGAAGGATCGTATTTTTCTTTTTCTATGGCGATTATGGTCTGTCTGGTTACTCCCAATTTTTTGGCAAGTTCCTCTTGAGTTAAATCCTGCACAGCCCTGTATACCTTGAGATTATTCTTCATGTGAATCAGGACCCATATTTTTTATTGTAATATCCATAGAAAATGTAGTATATAGCTAAAAGGGCAACTGCCGCGTAAGAAAGAGTAAAACCTGCCTGTGTGTAATCAGGATATTCATTTCTCAGTATAATAAGAAACATTCCAATAAAAGCTATAGAAATAGAAAAAACAACTATGGCAATTCGAGATGCCTTTTCACTAACTTTAATTATTCTTTCATCTTCCAAAACCTCATCAGTGCTTTTTTTGTAGATATATGATATCATAGTCCCAATTACAATTGCCAGGATGGCTGGAAGGATGGTTCCAAGAGTAACAGATAGTCCCACTATTATTGCCACAAATAGGGTAACAATTATTCTTAAAATCTGATAATTTTTCATAAGATCACCTTAATAGTCTTTTTAGAGGTTTAATATTTTCTGGTGTAGTATAGGTGTGATGCAAAGTACAGCATAAAAAATGAAAACTGTTTTTTTGTTTATTTTATAAATATCCATTTCAGTTAATATCCATTTCATTTCCACCCATGTAAATAGTACTTAACATTATGTTATATAAACTTTACTAAAAGTAAAGTATGTTATTCTATTACTATACTGTAAAATACTATAAATCCAAAAAAAATTTTAAAAATCAATTTTTACCCCTTTAAAAATCGTGGGTTGGTAGAAATACCATCCAAATGTATAAAATCATTAAAATTATGTTTAATACAGCACTATAATATTAAGATCAAAAAACAAATAATAACAGGAAAATGTTTACCAGCAATCCAGGTGGGTTTTTATTTGAACAAAAACACTGATGATCTTCTTAAAATTATAAAAAATCAGTTTAACCTTGAAGAGGACGATCTGGGAGTATTACGCAGGGAATTTGATGAGTTTTATCTTTCCTTCAGTTCCAATGGCCCTCTAAAACTAGTAGAAGAAAAAGAGTCCCCTGCACCTTCCTACTGGATTGTTACACCTAAAAGCAGTCATGACAAAATTATTCTATTTTTCCATGGAGGTGGTTTTAACATGGGTTCCACCCATGGCCATCAGGACCTCTGCCAGAGATTATCCAAACACACCGGTTACTCAGTTTTCAGTGTTGATTATCGTCTGGCACCGGAAAATCCCTTTCCTGCGGCAGTAGAAGACTGCATCCGATCCTATCTCTGGCTACTGGATGAAGGATTCAAGGCCCATGATATAGTTATATCTGGAATTTCTGCCGGAGGTAACCTGGCTCTTTCCACCATCATTGCATTGAAGAAAATAGAAGAAGAATTACCACTCTGCCTAGTTTGTATGTCCCCTGCAGTAGACCTCACATTTCCAGTTGTTTACAACCATTTGAAGGATGTAAAAGACTGGATTAACCATGAAAGACTTGAAAAAGTTAAGGAACTGTATTTACAGGAACAAAGCCCATTTAATCCTCTTGCTTCACCAATTTACGGAGATTTAGATGGTTTCCCACCCCTTATGCTTCAGGCAGGGAGTCGAGAACTTCTACTTTGTGATATTAATCGTTTCAAAGGCCTGGCAGTCCAAAAAGATGTGAAAGTGAATCTGGAAGTTTGGCAGGACATGTTTCACTGCTGGCAGATTTTTTATTCCCACCTACCTGGAGCCGACGAACCTGTGAGGAGCATAGGTGAATTTATAAAGGAAATATCAGGAGAAGTCCCACAAAAATAATCATTTGATAAAATCACGACATAAATATAACTTAAAGAGATAGAAGCTAAAAATAGATAGGGGAGAGGAAAAATGAATCTGGAACAATACCGTTATTTTCTAAAGGACTCCATAAGGAAAACCATAGATTTCTCCAGTACAGATCAAAGCAAAGGAATCAAAGCTCCGCCCATTGAAAAACCTTATTCTCCAGGTTCGAAGAAATTCGGTCTTGTTAACGCTGATTGGAGCAAACATTTTAACATTTCTCTTTCGGAAGCTATTAAAAATCGGGAAAGCCGCAGAAGATATAAAAAACACCCGTTAACACTTTTTGAACTATCATTTCTCCTCTGGGCAACTCAAGGGGTGCGCAAACATGTTGGTGATTATGCTTTCCGCAATGTTCCATCAGCTGGTTGTCGTCATACCCTGGAAACTTATTTGGCGATTTTTAATGTGGAAAAAACTGAAAATGGAGAAAAATTTGAACCAGGAATATATCGTTACCTACCTTTAACCCATGAACTGCTTTTTGAATTCAAAAAAGACCATCTTCAGGAAAAGATGATCAAAGCCACTTTCGGTCAAACATTCGTCGGACAATCCGCAGTGACTTTCATATGGACTGCTATCCCCTATCGTATGGAATGGAGATATGGGTTGGACTCTCATAAAGTGATAGCCATGGATGCCGGACATGTGGGGCAGAATATGTATCTGGCCTGTGAAGCAATTGGAGCAGGAACATGTGCTATAGGAGCCTATGATCAGGAATACCTGGATGATTTATTACATTTAGATGGTAAAGAAGAATTTGCCATCTATTTAACTCCAGTGGGAAACATTGATAAGGAATAAAAAAGGGGTAAGTGAATTCTTTTTAGACCAAGTCGATTATGAAATCATAACCACAACACAAAATAACTTGGTGATTTTAAAAAACTATTATTAGAAACCATTATTAAAACAAGTTTACAGAAGAAGTTGGTATGGGAGGTAATCTTTTGAATAAAGTTCTGATGTTATGTGCCAGTCCTCGAAAAGAGAGTAACACCATGCATGTTTTGGAAGAATGTGCAAAGAAGATAGAAGAAAATGGTCTTCAAACCGAAATAATATCTTTAAGGCAGAAGAAGATCCGTTCCTGTATTGCCTGTGGAAAATGCGCAGAATTACATCAATGTGCTCTTAAAGACTGTGTTAATGATATCATCGAAAAGATTAAAGAATCAGAAGGTTTCATTATCGGATCTCCCGTATACTTTGGAACTGCCAGGGGAGACCTGATGTCAGCCCTGCAGAGGATTGGGATGGTGAGTATGAAATCCGGAAACTTCCTATCATGGAAAGTGGGAGGACCAATTGCTGTGGCCCGGAGAGGGGGACACACTGCCACAATACAGGAAATGCTCATGTTTTTCTTCATCAACGACATGATCGTCCCGGGAAGCACCTACTGGAACATGGCCTTTGGATTGGAACCCGGAGAGGTTGAAGAAGACCTAGAAGGTGTCGAAACCATCCGTAGATTTGGAGATAACGTTGCGAAACTCATTAAAAAAATAAATGATGATTGATTGAAATGAATAATTAAATATTGAATCATATCCTGATTGATAAATAGATAAAATGCCAGAACAAGAACTTTACCGTAAATTTGCCAATTATTATGATCTCATTTACCAGTGGATGGATTATGAGGGCGAATCAGAATTCATCAAAATGGTTGTTGAAGATTATAAAACCTCTGAAGGTATGGATCTTTTGGATGTAGCCTGTGGAACCGGAGGCCATGCCCAATACCTTCAGGATTCCTTTAACATAGTAGGGCTGGATATAAACCATGAAATGTTGGAAATTGCCCAGGAAAAACTTCCAGGAATAGAATTTGTAGAGGGAGATATGAAAAAAATGGATCTTCCCCACAAATTTGACTCTATCCTCTGCCTGTTTTCAGCCATAAATTACCACACAACCATGGATGAGCTTGAGGGAACTTTCAAAAGATTTTATGAGCACCTGAAATCTGGTGGTGTTCTCATATTTGATCTGGGTTTTTGCACAGAGAATTGGGAAGAAGGCAGGATGTTGGTGGATGCAGTGGTCCAAGGGGATCTGCAATTGGCCCGAATATCACAAAGTCGATTATATCATGGAGTTTTCAATGCCAACTTCGTCTTCCTGGTGAAAGAGGATGGTAAAATGGATTTTGAAATTGACCAGCACCAGATTGGGGTTTTTCCCACTTCAGAAGTTGCAAAGATCCTGGAAAAAACTGGTTTTGAAAATCACATCTACAATGGCTACAATGATCTTCCCTGGGATAAAAAATCTGATGAAAGACCTGTTTTTGTCAGTATTAAAAAATAGTTCAATACGCAGTTCATATGTAGTTTAATTTGTTCAAATAAGTTATTTAAGATAGAAAAATCTTCATACTTCTCAAAATGTAGGAGGAATCATATCATGAAAATTGCGGTTGCAACGTCCGACCATGTCAATGTCGATCACTTCGGCAGAACTAAAGGATTCACCATATATCAGTGGGGTGGGGATGATCCAGAATATATCAAATACATTGAAACTAACATCGACCCTGAAGCCAAACATCAGTGGCAGCAGGGGCTCAGTATTTTGGGAGATTGTGAAGTTGTAATTGCCGCCCAAGCTGGAATGACCGCCAAATATGGGATTAAAAAGGCTAATTTGAAGCTGGTTGAGGATGAAGGAACTGTTGAAGAAGTCCTAAACCGTTTCATAGATCATGAAATGTTTATGAATAAACCTATCTGAGTCAATACTCAACATTTTAACAATAATTCCATTAAAAATCAATCCAGGAACATGTTTTCCAATCATAAAACCAGGATAATGTCTTTAGGATTATCTGGATGTACCATAACCTGGATTTTTCTACCCACTGGGATTGAACCCATATCCAGCAGATTTACGATTTCTTTATGTTCCAATTCGTAGGGTTCATCAAAGGGAGTGGTTATTAAAAGTTTGAATTTGACCTCCGGTTGCTCATTGATGTAAGTGCCAGTCTGTTCCCTGCTCAATATCTCTGCTTCGCCCTTTATACCATCATTGATGAGGAAAGTTTCCCGATCATTGATTCTTTTGTAGTAGTAATAAACTCCAAAGGCCCCCAAAAGTGGAAAAACTATGAATGCACCACCCATCACAAATAAAAAAGTATTGAGTGGATAACCATCATCAGTAAGGGCTTCAGGAGATACCATCATCCCATAAACAATCATTCCCACACCAACCAACAGCATAGGAACAGTAGTTATTATCCAGATTTTATTTGATACTTTCCACATTACATTCCCCCCTACCTTCATAATCGATATTTTACCAGTTATTAATCCATTACCTAAAATTTTTATATATTTAATATTAAATTAACAGTTTCCAAAATTACACTAAGTTTTGAGTCTATTTTAATTGACATGCTACTGATTCAGTCAAAGTTAAATTAGTTATTCAGTTACCTCAACTACTTCCTATGCCAATTCAATGCATATAATCTGTAATATTTTTATTTTTTATTAATTGAAATAATGATCATATAAAATATTAGAATTTTAGATAATTTACAGTAAGACTTTTAGATAATTTGGAGTTGAAAATAGGAAGGTGGTAAAAATGCCTACAGTTCATGTAAATGTATGGAAAGGTTTCAAACAAGAAAATGTCACATATTTAATTGAAAATTTGACTAAAGTCTTTGTAGATTTGGGTATTCCAGCAGACGCTGTGGAAATCCTAATACATGAAGTGCCACAATCGCATTGGGGTATCGGCGGAATACCTGCTTCAGAAAAATTTAAGGACGTTAAAATCCCAGGATGGGATTAATAACTGATACAATAACCTAAAACATTTCCCCAAAGCCCATGTTGGCCAGATTAATGGTTTAATACTGGGTTTATATTTCATTTTTACAGATAATTAATCACGATTATTTATTGAAATCAGGTTGTGAAGATAAATATTGTGAAATGAATAAGTGTGAAATGAATAATTGTGGAATAAAGGTGGTTCAGATATGGAATGCTTTGGAGAAAAATATCTTACACTGGTTTTAGAGATAAATAAACACTTTGAAGGTTACGTGGATTCCTATTTCGGCCCACCTTCCATAAAGGAAAAGGTTGAAAACTCAAAAAAGAAGCCCATCTGTAATTTAAAAGATGATCTTAATGAATTAGTTAATTTGATCCCTGAAGATGGTAAAAGGGGAAAATATCTGGAAAAGAATTTGCAATCCATTGATTTCACCTTGAGGATGCTTGATGGTGAAATATTTGATTTTTACGATGAAATTGAAGGCATTTTCGACATCAGCCCCAGAATTATGGGTGAAAATGAGATTTTTCAAATAACAGAACCACTTAAAGAACTGCTTCCCCCTGTAAAGGATGATAAAAATGATACAGACCTATACTCAAATTACATGAACTGGGTTGAAAAGTTTCGCCTGAGTGAAGCTGAATTGATTAAAACATTTAATTTAACCCTGGAAGAAGTTAGAAAACGATCTCAGGAAATTTTTGAACTGGTTGAAGGGGAAAATGTTGAGATTAACTACGTTTCAAACCAGCCCTGGAAGGCTTACAATTATTTTTTAGGCAATGCTCGTTCTAAAATAGATGTCAATGTTGACTACTCCTATTATGCTTTTGAAATTCCCCGTATCCTGGCCCATGAAACTTATCCTGGGCATCATCTTCTCCTGCAGCTTCGTGAACAAATTCTTTACAAAGAAAAAGGATATTTGGATGCAGCGGTGTGCACTTTACAATCTCCTCTGAATGTAATTGCAGAAGGCAGTGCTAATCTGGCAGCAGAAATCATTTTTTCAGATGATGAACTTTATCAATGGATGGGAGAATTTCTTTTACCTGAACTGAACATGCCTCTATCAAAACCAGATGAACTTGAAACATTTTACCAGGCCCTGAAAACGGTAGATAAACTCCAGATACCAGGCCTTTCCTTCAGCATTGTGACCAACACTGCCATTAAATATTACAGTGGAGAACTAGATAAAAAAGAAGCAGTTGATTATCTTCAGGAGTACGGCCTGGTAAGCAGAGACACTGCATCATCTACTGTAGAAATGATGATGATGCCCCTTTTCAGATCCTATATGACCATCTACTCAGAAGGTTACCTTCTGGTGAAAGATTATGTAACCCGAGACAACTGTGAAGAACGGTTCAAAAAACTCTTAACCAAAAATATTTTACCTTCCTGGTTGTAAATAACCTTCAAGTTATAGATAAACCTCATCTGTGGATGAATTGTCGGTTAAATTATTAAATAATATTGAATTAAACGAAATTACCAAAAGAGATTACAACAAAAATAATAATACTAATAAAATTATCAAAAGAATATATGAAAACACAACATCTGTAAGAACTCACCCCAACTAATGATTTTTTTTCTTCCCCTTCTTCCCTTTGACAATATTTATAAACCATGAATGAGAGTTATAATAAATGATTCTAAACTTTTAGATTGGTTATGATTTTTCATATTATATCTAGAACTATGAGTTCTATATAGAGTATTACAATTGTACGACAGTAAAGTGATTAGTATGGCTAAAGCAAGACGTAGAAGAGTTAGAGATACTTGGAAAGATAAACAATGGTACACGATTACTACTCCTAAAGAATTTGGAGATGCCAATATAGGCACCACCCCTGCCCGGGACCCTGAAATGCTCCTGAAAAGAAGGGTTGAATCTACTATGAGGGAGCTTACCGGTGACTTTAGTAAACAGTATGTGAAACTTAAATTCCAGATCAGTGAAGTGGCTGGAGACACTGCCACCACCCGTTTTATAGGTCACCAGGTCACCAGTGACTATGTCAGAAGCATGATCAGGAGAGGAACCAGCCGGATAGATTCCATAGTCAGTGCGGAAACCCAGGATGGGCAAAAAATGAAGATCCATGTTCTGGCTATCACCATCAAAAGGGCCAAATCCTCCCAGCAGCGTTACATCCGCGAAACCATAGAAAAACTAGTACAGGATGCTGCTAGTGAGAAAAACTTTGTAGAACTGGTGGAAGAAATAATAGGTGGAAAATTGGCCTCCTATGTTTACCATGAAACCAAGAAGATCTACCCGCTTAAAAGGGTGGAAATTATCAAGACCAAAGTAGTTGACGAACAAAAGGCATAAACTGGGAGATAGATGATTATCTGGGAATATGTAGTTCTCCTGGTGATCATAGGGCTTATTACCTATGCTAAAAAAGCCCTGGATCTCCTGGGATCCATCTTCATGATCATAATGGGAGTGATCATCATCTTCGCAGCCGGTGCAAACTGGCTTTTTTTAATATTTTTATTTTTAATTCTGGGAGTTGGATTCACCAGATACAAACACGATTATAAAAAAGAGATCGGGGTATGCGAAGGAACCAGAACCATTAAAAACGTGATCTCCAATGGCATTGTCGCATTCGTTATGGCTGCCTTTGGTAATTATGCAGGATTTATAGGTTCCATCGCCACTGCCACTGCTGACACCATGGCTAGTGAAGTAGGAGTGGTTACAACTCCACGCCTTATAACTAACTTTAAAAAAGTTCCTCCAGGCACTGATGGAGGAATTTCAGTGGTTGGAACTGTAGCAGGAATCCTTGGAGCCGGATTAATCGGTTTAGCCGCCTACATGTTAGGAGTGTATCCTGATTTATGGAGAACCATGACAATAGCAGTGGTAGCAGGAACTTTTGGCTGTTTTGTTGACAGTATACTTGGGGCTGGGCTGGAAATAAAAGGTTACCTTAACAATGAACACGTTAATCTCCTTGCCACTTTAGCAGGAGCTTTATTGGGTAATTTAATGGTATGGATAGTATGGTGATAAAATGAAGGGAATTATAATGATAATCGATGGGATGGCAGATCGTCCTCTGGAGGAATTAGGGAATAAAACCCCTTTAGAAGCAGCAAAAACTCCTAACATGGATCGAATGGCTCAATTAGGGATTAATGGAATTATGGACTCCATAAAACCAGGAATAAGACCTGGGAGTGATACAGCCCACCTATCCATACTTGGTTATGATCCCTATAAGGTTTACACTGGACGAGGCCCATTTGAAGCGGCTGGAGTCGGAGTAAATGTACTTCCTGGAGACATAGCCTTTCGATGTAATTTTTCCACTGCCAATGAAGAAGTTATAATTACTGATAGAAGAGCCGGGCGGATAAGGGAAGGTACAGCTGATTTAGCAAACACGCTTAATTCTATGGAACTTGAAGAAGACGTTGAAGTCATATTTAAGGAATCCACCGGCCACCGTGCAGTTCTAGTTTTAAGGGGTGAAGGTTTATCTGACCAGGTTTCAGATGCTGATCCCAAACATGATGGTAAAAAAGTGAAAGAAGTGGTGGGATTGGATGGTTCCCCCGATGCCAATAGAACTGCAAACATCTTAAATAAAGTAATCCAGAAGTCTTATGATCTTCTAAAGGACCATCCCATTAATGTAAAGCGAAGTGAAACTGGAAAACCCCCTGCCAACATCATATTACCTCGTGGTGCAGGTGCAGTTCCTGAAGCAGAACCTTTTAATGAAAAATATGGCCTTAAATCCGCGTGTATTGCTGAAACAGGACTTATACAGGGAATTGCAAATATTGTGGGCATGGACATCATAGAAGTTGAAGGAGCCACTGGTGGAGTGGACACCAATCTGGACAATATCACAGATAGCATTATTAAAAATGCAACACTTGATTATGATTTTATTCTTATCAACATAGATGGGGCAGATGAAGCTGGGCACGATGGAAACCTAAATGAAAAAGTTCAGTTCCTGGAAAAAGTGGATGATGTTGTAGGGCGAGTAATGGAAGTTGAAGATCTTTATTTCATCCTAACTGCGGATCATTCCACCCCAATTTCGGTTATGGATCACACTGGAGACCCGGTTCCCCTGATAATTAAAGGTCCAGATGTCCGGGTGGATCAAGTTGATGAATTCAATGAGAGGGCTGCTACCCAGGGGGGTATGTGCAGGATTAGGGGTAGTGACATTATGAACATACTTATGGATCTCATGAACCGATCCAGCAAATTCGGAGCGTGAGACATTGGAACCTAACATTCCAAAACTCTTCGGCACCTCTGGAATAAGGGGGAAAGTAGGAGACGAAATAACTCCAGAACTAGCTTTAAATGTAGGAAGAGCCATTTCAACCTATCTTGGTATAGGACATGACGTGGTTATGGGATATGACACCAGAACTTCAAATCTGATGCTGGAAAGAGCGGTTAGTGCTGGTATCTTGCAAGGAGGGTGTAATGTTTTGAGTGTGGGAATGGTTCCCACACCAATAGTAGGTTACGCCACCATGAAACTTGGAGCCAATGCTGGAGTAATGATTACTGCATCTCACAACCCTTCCCCAGACAATGGAATTAAACTGTGGAATCCTGATGGTATGGCTTATCTTCAAAAACAGGAAAGAATTATTGAAAAGATAATCCACGAAAAAAAGTTTTTTAATGCATCCTGGCAAGATATTGGGAAGATTAGAGATGTGAGTGCTGTAGTCAATGATTATATTGAAGATCTGCTGGATTCAGTGAATATTGCACCAGGTCTTAAGGTAGTTGTTGATTGTGCAAATGGTGCTGCTTCTTATCTATCTCCTTTGATCCTTAGAAAAGCTGGTTGTCAAGTAGTCAGTTTAAATGCACAACCAGATGGGTTTTTCCCAGGGAGAAAACCAGAACCTTCCGCTGCCAACCTGCAAGAACTCATGAAAGTAGTGAAAGCCACAGGAGCGGATTTGGGAATAGCTCATGATGGTGATGCAGATCGAATGGTGGCCGTGGATGATGAGGGTAGAATGGCAGATTTCGATAAACTTTTAGCCCTGGTATCAGCAGAAATAGGTGGTTGTGTGGTTACCACCGTGGACGCCTCAGCCTGCATTGACCGTACTATGAAAGAAGTAGAGGGCACCGTGGAAAGGACTAAAGTGGGTGATGTGCACGTGGCAGAGATGATCCATGATATAAATGCAACTTTTGGAGGCGAACCATCTGGAACATGGTTACATCCACAGTTTTGCATGTGTCCTGATGGTATATTATCTGCCCTCCGGGTTATAGAACTGGTTCAAAATAAAGGACCCCTGTCAAAGCTTCTGGATGATATAGTAAGTTATCCTACAATTAGAGATAAAATAAATTGTCAGGACTACCAGAAAGAAAAAATCATGCAAATGGCAGAAACTGATCTTTCCTCACTTTTTGATGATGTGGTGGATGTCAACCTTAAAGACGGAGTTAGAATTTCTTTTTCTGATGGAAGTTGGGTTCTTGTTAGACCTTCTGGGACAGAATCATTCATCAGAATAACTTTAGAGGGAATGACAGAGGATAAAGCTCAGATAATACATGAAAAATCCGCAAGATTCATAGAAAAGTTCATATAGAACTTTATTTTTAGATATTCCTGACTATCATATTTTTATGTGACTGTTGGCCATTACAACAAAAAAAAATTCTTAAAAATTAGAAGAGGAGTTCTTATGAGGGCAGTTATACTTACCGCAGGTGAAGGGACCAGAATGAGGCCATTAACACTCACCAGGCCGAAAACTATGCTCCCCGTAGGTGGAAAACCACTTTTAGAATACAATGTCGAAGCTTTGCGGGAAGCCGGAATAAAAGACATTATCATGGTGGTTGGTTACCAAAAAGAGTCTGTAGAGGAATATTTCAAAGACGGAAGCAGATTAGGAGTTAATATTAGTTATATAACTCAAGAAAAACGTTTAGGTACGGCTCACGCCATAGGACAGGCGGCTGAGACAGTGAGTACTGATAATGATGCTATTATAGTGACCAATGGCGATATAATTCTTGCTAATTCCCTGATAAAAAGTTTGATTGGCAAATATAATGAATCTCAAGCACAATCAATTCTTGTTTTAACAGAAGTGGATGATCCTTCTTCATTTGGCGTTGTAGAAATTGAGGAGGATCATATAAAAGATATAATGGAAAAACCATCCCCTGGGGAGGCTCCCAGTAACCTGATTAACGCCGGCATCTACCTTTTTGATCAGACCATATTCCAGGCAATAGAAAAGACTGAAAAATCAGAAAGAGGAGAATATGAAATAACAGATTCCCTTAAAATTCAGATCAGTCAAGGTGATAATGTTTTAGGCCTCATATCCCATGATAAATGGATCGATGTGGGGCGTCCCTGGGAATTTTTAGAATTGAATGAACATTATTTAGAAAAATCAGAATCTGTGATTGAAGGGGAAATAGAAGATGGTGTTACCATTCACGGCCCCATCATACTGAAAGAGGGGAGTATTATCCGATCTGGCACCTACATAATGGGGCCAGTTTACATCGGGGAAAACTGTGATATTGGACCCAACACCTTCCTCCGTAAGCACACTTCAATTGGTGATGACGTCAACGTTGGTAACGCTGTTGAAATTAAAAATTCAATAATTATGGACGGAACCAACGTAAACCACCTTTCTTATGTGGGTGACTCAATTATTGGGGCCGATTGTAACATTGCCGCAGGTACAAATATTGCCAACCTCCGTTTCGATGATGGAGGTGTTAAAGTCACAGTTAAAGGGAAAAGAATCAACAGTGGAAGGCGTAAAATGGGTGTTATATTCGCTGATGGAGTTAAAACAGGCATCAACACCAGTTTCAACCCAGGAGTGACTGTTGGTTTAAATTCATCAGTGGGTTCCGGTGCCATAATCTACCGGGACATACCTGACAATAAAGTGGTTATACATCACCAAATGCAGGAGATGAAAGATAAAAAGTGACTTGGCCTGGAATAGTGCTCCCATCATCTTTTATCACTTACCCCTCATCCCTCATCAATTATTTTATAGATGTAATTTGCAAATTAAGTTTCAACATAAGTTTTTCCTGTTATGAAATGTTTTTATGAATTAAATGCATAAGTTTAGGTATGATACATCCTACTGTCCAAATTTTCCCAGGGGCCTATACCATTGGCAAAGTTTCCATTGGTGAAAATTCTTCTATATGGTATAATGCTGTGATTAGGGGAGATATAGAATCCATAACCATCGGTGATTTTTCTAATGTGCAAGATAACTGCGTACTACACTCTTCAAAAGGTTTTCCCATGAAATTAGGGGATTACGTCTCGGTTGGACATGCTGCAGTGCTTCATGGTTGTAAAGTGGATGATAATTGCATTATAGGAATGAATGCTACACTTCTAAATGGTAGCCATGTTAAAAAGAACAGTATCATTGCTGCCGGGTCAGTGGTAACCGAGAGTAAAGTTTTCCCTGAAGGTAGCTTGATAATAGGTGTTCCTGCCAGGGTAGTGCGCAAACTCAGTGAAGAAGAATTTAAAAAGATCAAAGACAATGCTGTACGTTATTCCAATCTTAAATTAGAACCATAGATTAAAAAAAGGTGTTGATGACTAATATTTTCAGGATGGAAGTTTAAAAGAGTTTAAAATTAATAAATAGGTTCAATATAAAGATGAATAAAGATTGAATAAAAAATTAGGATTGAAAATTGAAATAGGATGGATTGATTTAATGGTTAAAATAAATAAGACAGTTAAAGAACTTGATCCTTACGTTCCAGGCAGATCAAATGCAGATCTGGCTCGTGCTTATGGTCTGGATCCCACAACTATAATCAGAATGGGATCTAATGAAAATCCTGTGGGACCATCACCCATGGCAATAGATGTCCTTAAAAGAAATCTTCACCTAATTAACGCTTATCCTGAATCCAACATCGACGATTTAAAATGTCGTATTGCTGAGTATGCACATGTCAGTCCTGAAAAGGTGATTGTGGGTGGAGATGGTGCAGATGAAATATTGGATGTTCTGGCCAAAACATTGATTGAGCCTGGTGATGAGTACATTGTCCATCCCCCATCTTACATGTACTATGAGTTTACATTCAACATACACGGGGCAGTGCCAGTTTATGCCCGCTGGGATATTCAGGAAAATCGTCTGGATGTGGATTCTGTGCTGGAAGCCATCTCTCCTAAGACAAAAATAATCTTCTTGTGCAACCCTAACAACCCCACCGGCGGATTAATCGAAACCCAAGATATTAAAACCATCTTAAAGAGTACTGATGCTTTGGTAGTGGTTGATGAAGCTTACTGGGAGTTTTCTGGTGTCAACAATCTGGATCTCCTTGATGAATATGATAATCTTTTTATCTTAAGAACCTTCTCTAAAGTAATGGGACTTGCCGGTATGAGGATCGGCTATGGAATAGGTCAGGAAAACTTTATTGAATACATGCACCGGGTTAAACCTGTTTTTAGCCTCACTAAACTTTCATATATCTCAGCATTAGCCACTCTAAATGACACAGAATATATTAAAACATCCACCCAACTATCCATTGAAAGTCGCGATTTTTTATACAACAAAATGTCCAAATTTCCGGAATTAAATGTATTAAAGTCATTTGCCAACTATATACTGGTTGATATACGTAATACAGGGATGACTTCCAAACAAATCACGGAAAAACTTATGGAAAATGGCATTATAGTTAGAGATTGTAGTTCTTTCCGTGGATTAGATGATTACTGGATAAGGGTAAGTGTGGCAACCCTACAAGAGGATGAAAAGTTTATTAGTGTTCTTGGAAATATTTTAGGACGGTAAAATGAAAGATTCCATGATTATTGGAGGTACAATATTTTCTTCACTTGAATACCCCAGTAAAATGTCCCTGGTTATATTCACTGGTGGTTGCCTGTTACGATGTCCTTACTGCCATAACCCTGAGATCATTGAGGGTGGAGAAAATGCTTCACTCTTAAATGTTAAAAAAGAGATTGATGAGGCTCTGGACTTTATTGATGCAGTGGTTATCACTGGAGGAGAACCTTTAATGCAGGCAGAAGAAGTTGGTGGGTTATTAAACTACTCTCAGAAAAAGGGATTGAAAACAAAATTAGACACCAATGGATGTTACCCTGAAAGAATTTCCAAAATAATAGACTCTGTTGATTACATTGCCCTGGATATTAAAGCTCCTTTCTACAAGTATGGGGAAGTTATTGGTGCAGAAATTGGTGATAAAGTAACCGAAAGTATGAACCTGGTTTTTGATTCTGACTGTTACCTGGAATGTAGAACTACCTATGTCCCTGGACTCCTGGAACCATCAGACATAACAGAAATTGCTAAAAGCATCCAATGTGATATTTACACCCTACAACAGTTTAGAAACAAGATCGTCCTTGATGAAAAACTAAAAAAAACACCCAATCCTTCTCCAAAGGAGCTTTACAAAATTGCTAAACAAATAAAGCCCATTTTGGGAAAAGTAAAGGTTAAAACATCTGAATTTGGTGACGAGATATTTTGAGTGAAAAATAATTAGTTATTTTATTAGATGAATTAGTTATAAAAATTTAGTTATAAAAAAAATAAATCAAATATATGTCAAGTAACGTCTTTAATCATATTAATAACCAAGTGGAGGTTGTAAAATACCTATCCTGTTGTTTGGAAGCCGTCACCTAGACCTTATAACTGGCGAAAAGACTACCACCATCAGAAAGATATGGAAAAAACCATTATCCCAGGGAGATCGTCTGCATTGTTACTGGAACCTAGTTTCCAAGGAGCGAAAAAAGCTTTTTGAAGCGGAAGTAACCGATGTGGAGGTGACCAAATTCGCTGATCTGGTTAAAAACGATGAGTTGGCTTGTGAAGAAGGGTTTAATGATGCTTCCGAGTTAGAATCCGAATTCAAGAAAATGTATCCGGAGCATACCAGTGATGAGTCGCTCTTTCAGGTTATCAGATTCCATAAACTCCCCATGAATGAATGGGAAGGAGCGCAAATCAATGAAAAAGCCATGATCACTAAAAGAGCAGATATACTTTTTGATGTTGGGAAATTTGATAAATCTGTGATATGTTATTCTGCAGCCCTAAAAATTGATCCTGATGATGTTTACATTTTAAACAAAAAAGGAGACAACCTTTCACGACTAGGAAACTTTCAGGAAGCCCTTAAATGTTACGATCAGGCCCTGCGAATGGAACCTGATAATGGATATATCTGGAATAATAAAGCAATAGCTCTTTTGAATTCTAACCGGCCAGAAGATGCCTTAAAAGCCAGTGATAATGCCATGGAGATTGATGAAAATAATTTAATTGTTCTGTACTGGAGAGGTTTTATTTTTGAGATGTTAGGACGTTTTGATGATGCGCTTAAATGTTATGATAAAATCTTGGATCTAAACCCCAATGATCCAGAAGCATGGAATGCCAAAGGAAACCTTTTATCCCAAATTGACAGGGCAGAAGATGCTCTGGAATGTTATGATCATTCTTTAGAGCTTTGCCTGGAAGATGAACCTGATGCTTCCACTTGGAACCGCAAAGGTAATGCGTTAATGGAGTTAAATCGTTTCAAAGAAGCTGTGGAGTGTTATGATAAAGCTCTTTCCATGGAACCGGATAATGAAATTTTTTTAAGTAATAAAGGAGTGGCATTCATGGAACTAAACCGTTTTGAAGAAGCTGTTCTGTGTTTCAAGAAAGTCCTTATCATTAACCCCAACAATGGAGATGCTCAGATTTTAATGGACGAATGTCTGGAAAATCTCTAGAACTTTTTAATCATAAGTATCTCAATGATTTTATATCTGTTTTTAGTCACTTCCACTTAACAAACCACCTATAGCTCCGCCAACACCCATCAAAACTATATTCACAATTAGTGAAACAATTACTATTGTAAATCCAGTCACCACTCCTGTTGCAAGGCCAGCTACTCCTCCAAAGATGGTTCCTCCCACAATCAGGAGTATGGCCAGAACTATGGATCCAAAGGCACCGGCAACTGTAGCATTCCATAAACCGCCTATAATGCCATCATGCACCCAATATCCAACTATAAATCCGGCTATGAACAGACCAAGGTTGACACCCCAATACTGATTCACATAAATTCCAAACAAATTACCCAAAATTATTGCCAGAATAAAACCCACAACTACAGGTCCCCATTTTACCATTATTCATTCCTCCATCATAGATTTAATTTTCCCAGGTTTTCCATTTGACTAACTTACAGAATATTTGTCTATTGAATAGTGAATAATCTGTAATTATTGATCTGTTGTTTCTGTTATTTTAAATAATCAATTTAATGTAAAAAAAATCATGACCAATCATTTTAGTATTGTAAACAAATATCCTCATTCCATAGTTCAGGACGCTCTGAAATGAATGTTTCTAGCATCTTTTTACATGATTTGAGGTTTATAGTTAACGACATAGAAAATTTTATATAATGCAGGTTTTATATTTACTTATATGAAGAGAAAGCCAACTATAAATAAGGATTTTACAAGTGT
>NZ_JAGGKL010000007.1 GCF_017873625.1 Methanobacterium petrolearium
TGTAGGTGGTTAGGATTTTGCTGTAGGTGTAGATGAGGTTTTGGTATCCGAATTGTGTTCCTAGGGTGCTGTGGGATGAGTAGTTGGGTGCTATTTGGTAGCGGTCCATGTATCTTTGTACTTTTCCTGCAATGTAAATATAGTTGGCTAGGGTTATGGTGCCTGTTTTTTGGTTGTCCTTGGGTGATGTGGGGTTGTTGCATTTTATGTATTCGATGTTTCTGGTGTCTTTGTTGTAGATTCTTTGGGTTGTGGTGGTTAAGAGTTCTAGGAATGAGGGCATGTTTACGTTTATGCCGTTGATGGTGATGTAGTTGGGTAGTTTTTGGTTGGTTTCTATGTATTGTTGTACTCGGTTGCTTGCTTCGATTATTTGTTCTTGGGTGAATGTTGTGCTTCCAGCTGCTGCATATTCTATTACAGTTTCTGTTGTGGTTTCTGTTTGTGTGGTGTTTTGGTTGTTTGTGAGTGTTTGGTTGTTTGTTGTGGTTTCTGCTAGGTTTTGGCTGGTGTTTGTGGTGTTTAGTGAGACATTTTCGTCAGTTGCACTTACTATTCCTGAACTTAAAATAATTGTTAAGCTAAATATTAACAATATAAATATTCCTTTCCGTTTAATAATAACACGCCCATCTCCGATAGTAATAAATAAATTTTATTCAATTTAACTTAATTTATAATATCATTTTCCTAACTTATATAAATGTTTTGATTTATTTTCCAAAAAAAGACATGTATAGGTCTTTTGGCATGATTTAAGACTTTGTTTGAGCCTTTTAGATTTTCTTAATTTGAGTGGGGTAGTTTCTTTGGTATTTTTAGTAAATTAACTTATTTTAATGTTTATTTCCATAAAATAGTCATATCCGATTCTTTCTTATTTGTGAAATATTTTCTGTTATAAGAGCTTAAAAGGAATTAATCTGGCTTTATATGATTAAAAGTAGTCGAATCGAGAGTTTTTTTTAAAAACTCTTTATAAATAATTTTGCCATGTTTTATAAGATTTAATGTCTTTTTGGCTTTTGGGTTATATCTGATTCTTTTTAATAATTTCAACCTTAAAAAAACAATTTTTTTATATTAATATATTTATTTTTCTTTAAAAAAATATGGAAAAATTCGAACAAATAATTCTAATTAAAAATATTATAAAATGAAAATGTTGAAGTTGATAAAAATCCATAAATTCATATTAGTCTTGATTTAATGTGAAAGGATTTATTCAACTTCAATTAGATATTAACTTAGAGGATTAATTGTTCGTATATGGCTTTTGCCATTTCTTCGATGTTTTTACTGGTCACCAAAAAGTTATATCCATTTTCTTTCAAGTATTCATCGGGATTGCTTAATCCTTTGACAAGATCTCCTGTACTGTTGTATCCCCAGTCAGGTAAAAGATCACCACTGAAATCATCATCCCAAGATTTAGGCAGGAAATTATTACCATCTATGTCTTTAGTAGGGCAATTTGTTATGTTCCAGGCAGGTGGGGAGATCCATATACTAAATATTTCTGTAATTCCCTTTATTGTTTTATAACTGGAAGTTCCCATTTCATAAATAGTTGCGGCACATGCACCACCATATATATTAACAATCAATGCATTTTCAGGCACACTGGAATCTGTAAGGATTGAATAGTGTGCGTTAGGATCTCTCTTCCATGCAGTTGCATCTACTCCCCTACTTTCTAAATACGTTACAATCTCGTTCATCATCGCCCAATCTGTGCTGTTACTGTATATATAATCGGTGGTGATAAACACGGGTTTGTACAAGGAAGCATTTGGATTTATAATTGTTGTCCATGGTTTGATTAAGACACTTGCGGGTAGTGATCCAGTGTTGTTGTAGGTGGTTAGGATTTTGCTGTAGGTGTAGATGAGGTTTTGGTATCCGAATTGTGTTCCTAGGGTGCTGTGGGATGAGTAGTTGGGTGCTATTAGGTAGCGGTCCATGTATCTTTGCACTTTTCCTGCAACAGTGATGTATGTGGTTAGTGACATGTCTCCGGATTGTATGGATTCTTTGGGTGATGTGGGGGTGCTGTAGGTGTTGGTTATGGTTGCGGGTGTGGTGTCTTTGTTGTTGATTTTTTGTGTTATGGTGGTTAGTAGGTTGAGGAATGTGGGCATGGTTAGTGTGGTGGTTATGGGGTTTCCTTGGAGGTTGGTTCCGGTGATGGTTACTGTGTTGGGTAGTTTGTGGTTGGTTTCTATGTATGTTTGTACCCATTTGGCGGCTTCGATGGTTTGGGTTATGGTGAAGCTGCCTTTGTAGTTGGTGATGTAGTTCCAGGAGAATACTTTGATGTTTGTGGGTAGTGTTTTGGTGTTGTTGTAGGTGGTTAGGATTTTGCTGTAGGTGTAGATGAGGTTTTGGTATCCGAATTGTGTTCCTAGGGTGCTGTGGGATGAGTAGTTGGGTGCTATTAGGTAGCGGTCCATGTATCTTTGCACTTTTCCTGCAACAGTGATGTATGTGGTTAGTGACATGTCTCCGGATTGTATGGATTCTTTGGGTGATGTGGGGGTGCTGTAGGTGTTGGTTATGGTTGCGGGTGTGGTGTCTTTGTTGTTGATTTTTTGTGTTATGGTGGTTAGTAGGTTGAGGAATGTGGGCATGGTTAGTGTGGTGGTTATGGGGTTTCCTTGGAGGTTGGTTCCGGTGATGGTTACGCTGGTGGGTAGTTTGTGGTTGGTTTCTATGTATGTTTGTACCCAGTTGGCGGCTTCGATGGTTTGGGTTATGGTGAAGCTGCCTTTGTAGTTGGTGATGTAGTTCCAGGAGAATACTTTGATGTTTGTGGGTAGTGTTTTGGTGTTGTTGTAGGTGGTTAGGATTTTGCTGTAGGTGTAGATGAGGTTTTGGTATCCGAATTGTGTTCCTAGGGTGCTGTGGGATGAGTAGTTGGGTGCTATTAGGTAGCGGTCCATGTATCTTTGCACTTTTCCTGCAACAGTGATGTATGTGGTTAGTGACATGTCTCCGGATTGTATGGATTCTTTGGGTGATGTGGGGTTGTTGCATTTTATGTATTCGATGTTTCTGGTGTCTTTGTTGTAGATTCTTTGGGTTGTGGTGGTTAAGAGTTCTAGGAATGAGGGCATGTTCACGTTTATGCCGTTAATGGTTACGTAGTTGGGTAGTTTTTGGTTGGTTTCTATGTATTGTTGTACTCGGTTGCTTGCTTCGATTATTTGTTCTTGGGTGAATGTTGTGCTTCCAGCTGCTGCATATTCTATTACAGTTTCTGTTGTGGTTTCTGTTTGTGTGGTGTTTTGGTTGTTTGTGAGTGTTTGGTTGTTTGTTGTGGTTTCTGCTAGGTTTTGGCTGGTGTTTGTGGTGTTTAGTGAGACATTTTCGTCAGTTGCACTTACTATTCCTGAACTTAAAATAATTGTTAAGCTAAATATTAACAATATAAATATTCCTTTCCGTTTAATAATAACACGCCCATCCAACAATCATCAAATAAAAGTCTTTCTTCGATGTTGAAGTTATATGTTTAAGATCGTTTTATAAGTTATATTTTCATTAATCATATAAATGTTTTGATTTATTTTAAAAAAAAAGACACAAACGGTCTTTTTATATACTTTTAGACATTCAATGAAGATTTCTTAATTGGTTTTTATCTGGGATATTCTTGTTGCTTTTTTGGATAAAAAATCATCTAATATTCTTGTTATAAAAATATAAACAGCATAAGATATCAAATAAAAAAATAAAACCCAAACTTTAAATGGTTTTTTAATCATCAAGGCTGATGTTATTTCATTTTATATGGCCATACATCAAAGTTCTCCAGTAAAAAATTCACTGAGTTTAATATATTATAATATTACAATCAACATTAATAACACACAAAAAAATCTAAAAGAAATTAATAGAAATTTTCATATCTCCACTTTCATAATAAAACGGTGTAATAATGAAAATATTAAGTATCCACATTTCAATCCCTGAAGATAATGCTGAATGGTGGCGTATTTCAAATTTAAGAACTATTATGGAAGATGCAGGTCATGAAGTTGATTTAGTACATTATTGTGACAAATCAAAATATGCAAATTTTGAGGATAAAGACAAATTTTCAAGTGACAAATTTATTACAACATCCCAACTAGGTGTTTATTTTAAGCATTTAAAACTATTACGTAACCATAACTATGATTTAGTATATGCAAATACAGGTGCCAGTGCTTTTTGTTCGTTGTCTGGCAGATTAACTAATGTCCCTCTTGTATTTGACATGCACGGAGACTTCTTACAGGAACTTCTGTTAAGATGTGGATATAGTATGAATCCTAAATTTTTAACAGATTATACCTTGTTTAAAATTATGGAATTTGCAAATTTAAAATGTTCAAACCATATAATGTGTGTTTCAAATCGTATGATTGACTATTTACATAGTAGTAAAGGTGTTGGATTAGAAAAAATGGATTATGTTACCAATGGTGTTGATTTAGACTTTTTCCAATACAAAAAGGATAAAGTTCAGGAATTAAAAGAGAAATTGGACTTAGAGGATAAATTGATATTTGGTTATGTTGGCGGTTTCCAAAGCTGGCAGGGTACAGAAAATCTGATAAAATCTGCAAAAACCATTAAAAATGATGAAATCGCGTTTTTGATTGTGGGAGGTGAAAAATCTGATAATGTAAATGATAAAAACATTGTTTTCATCCCAAAAATTAACCGACATGAAGTTCCTGATTATTATTCATTATCTGATGTGTTAATTTTACCCAGACCTTCCCATCTGGCAACTGAAATGGCTGCTCCTACAAAATTTGCTGAATACACTTCTATGAGTAAACCTGTTTTAACCTCAAATGTTGGTGATGCTGCAGATTTGGTGAAAAGATACAATTCAGGTATCGTAGTCGAAGATAATAGTATAAATAATTTGGTGAATGGAATTAACCAGTTTAAAAACTTAAATACTGCAGAACTCAAAAGGATGGGTCAAAATTCAAGAAAATTAGCTGAAAATGAATTTGACTGGAATTCAGTAGGTAAAAATTTGCTGAAATCATTAGAAAAATTTCAGTGATTAAATAATTAAAATGTTAGAGATTATCACATGATATAATCAAATACACATGACATAATCAAAATGGTATTAGAACCATTGACCCTCCATTATCATATATTCGCGATTTCCAGTCATTTAAAAGTTTATAGCCTTGAGTGGCATTTACAATATATTGTGGAGGAGCAATTGCTTCATAAACACGATTTATTTGAGTGTTTGGATAAGTTAAATATAAATAACGATATCTAAAAGGACTGTACCGTATTTGGAAGGATTTCCGGCTTGTTATAAAAGTTATATTATTTATTGAGAAATTATTTGCGAACATTAGTCTACTAGGTGCTATTCTGTCTCCATGAATCTTTAATAATTCTTTTTCACCATATTTGCTCAAAAATTCTGCACCTTTGATATCCTGATCATAAATGTAGGTTTCTATTCGCTCATTGGAATCTGTATCATAATAAATTGAAGATGGAATTCCACTGAAATAATAGTTAAAATGTATGGATACAGTGAAAAGTGAGATTAACAGTAGTACTAAAATTACAACATCCAACTTGGGTCTTTTAATTATTTTGGTAATTTTTATTACACCAATAACAAACATTGGTGCTAGAAAAACTAAACATTGAAGAAAGATTCGGCTAGCACCATACACATGTGAAAAGAATGGGAAAGAAACAAAGATTACCAACAAAATCACGGATATTATAGACCCAAAAATAAATTCAAATGGGATCTTATCTTTATAATGTTTATATCCTAATAATACAGCTATTAAACCTATACCTATGATTAGGAAAATTGCATCATTTACTATAACACTTATTAGTTGGGGAATTGATTCAACATGGATCCCAAAAACTGATAATATAGTGGTATCGGTGGTGGTGTTAACTGTAGTTCCAACTGCTCCTCCTGTGACTGATCCAGTAGATTTAGCTGCTGTACGAATTACAGTAGACTTTTGTGACTGGGAAACCACAAAATACCAAACATACGATAAAACACCTAAAACAGCCAGTGTATCAAAATTAGTAAATTTAACCTTTTTTTCATACCATAAACTCTTTAAGAATGGGATTAAAAGGATGGGAACGGTTAGGGCCAGACCTATGAACGCTGAAGTATAGTGAGATAAGATAACCGAAATCATAAAAACAATGAAAAGGATTTTCTTATTTTTATCACTTAATTTAGAGTCAAACATAACCATAATAGCCAGGAAAAAGAATAAAAATGCAAATTCTTGTCTAACAATACCCAGTAACTCTATGAAGTTCATTTGGAACATCACTAATAATGCTGCAAATAAGGCGTATTTATCCCCAACAAATTTTTTGGATATAATGTAGATTACCAGAGGTATTATTGATCCAATAAATCCAAAAACAATCTTAAAAACAGATAAACCTGATAAAGATGTTAAAACACTGTAAATCGTGGGTAAAATAGTGATACTCAAGCAACTGTTTAAAGTGATATTATATATCAATTGATCCCAGTGTAAATTTAACAGAGTATATTGGAAACAATAGAACTCCCGGTGAACATCTCTTCCAATGAGATAATTTGATGTTAGCCCATGCATCAGAAAAATACTCAAACTAACCATTAAAATAGCAAATGGATAAGTAGAATTAGATATTTTATCCCGCAAACCAATTAACACTACAAAATATACTGGAATTAAAAACAACATTAACAACAAAATAGAATTATTACTGGTAGTGTTCATCAAATAAGTCCCATAAAATGCCAAGAACGGGAAAATTATGGAAAAAATCATTGGAGAAATTAATTTATCCTTTGTATCAATAGTGAAATTGAAGATTCTCTGAATTTCAAACTCTTTTTTGTTCCTTTTATAGGCAATAAATGCCAGGAGAATTATTATAATGTTAAGTGTAATCAGGAGAGGTAACAAATCTAATGGTTTCAGTATAAATGGATACAAGCTGTTTAAACCTAGTCCGACGAGAATTAGAAAAGACAAACTTATTCCTATCCACAATACAAATTTTTTGATAAACTCCAGCTTATTCAAGTTCATTAAAATAACAATTAATAATCCAGGGACTATGGTGAAATAGATCAAAGGTAAAATTTCTTTAAGACCAGGGATGTTTAGAATTCTAACCAGATCTGTTATTAAAAGTAGTAAAATAATTAAGGCAAAAACCTCTCTTGATCCAATATCTTTTATCTTATTGATTGATGATAACATGAATATTCTCCAAATCAGATAACAGGACTAATTTTAACATAGTATATTCAGTATTTAAAGATACTATCAATTTTAAACCTGTAATTAAAATACCAGTTTAGCAGTGATTTTATTAGATTACTTGAACTTTAATTATATATAATAATGATTTTCGTAGTGTTACAGTGATTAACCAATTAAACTATTTATGTGTTCTAAAAATTGGAGGTTAGTATCAGTCAGATTTTTATATCTTTTTGTCAGATATTTCTTTATATAGTTTTTCCAGAGTTTCAATATGTAAGTCCATACTATATTTCTGGCTTGATTTAAAAGCCCCATTTTCTAATTTTTTCAATTCTTCTGGATTTTCAATTAAATATTGGAGCAGATCTTTCAACTCACTCACCTTCCCAGGTTCGTAAAGAAAACCATTAACTTTTTCCTCAACTAATTCGGGGATTCCTCCAATTCTACTCGCAATTACTGGAGTTCCAAACTTAAAACTTTCATATATTGTCATTGGTGAATTTTCAAATACAATTGAGGGCATAACAGTAATATTTGCTTTTTTTTGAAGTGATGTAAGTTTATTGCCATCTAAAAAACCATGAAATATTATTCGCTCATCGTTATGGGCGAGTGATTTCAAATTTTCCATTTTTTCGCCCTTACCAATTATATGCAGCTTAACACTTTCATTTTTCAAATTTTTAAATGCTTTTATTAGAACATCCACTCCTTTATGCTCAGTAAGAGCACCAGTATATATAATATCGATGGTTTTATAATCTTTTTCAGGTTTATTCTCACTCGGAGTAATACCAAGGGGGAGTTTTACACATTTAGACCTATTTAAGAACTTATTTTTTTTCAACACTTCAAACACAAAGTTGGATGGTGATAAAACCACATCAGGTTTATTAGAAATTATACGTCTAGATGCTTTTTGATATAATTTACAAATCGAGCGTGGATCGTCACATACTTCTCCATTGGCATGTAATAATGAGGCTTTGCGGCACAATAAAAGAAATTCATGGACAGTAAATATGAATGGTATATCCAGACTTTTTATAGCATCAAATGCAGATAAAGATATCCATATTGGGGTGTGTATATGCACTACATCGGGGTTTTCTTCTTTTAATATTTTTTTAATGGTTAAATAGGTGTGTAAATTCCATATGTCAAGTCCACTCCATATCATTTTACGTAATAAGGATTGTTCTGCCGAGTTTGTCCAGGAATATATGTTTAATGGATAAAAACGATGAACTTTAATTCCATCTTCCATGGTACAGGATGGTTTCAATGAAGATAAACCATCATATGGTTGGGTTGTTACAACCACAACCTGGTGACCCTTATTAGAGAGTTCTTTTGATATGGTATGGGCGTATATGTCTGCCCCTCCAATTGTATGAGGGGGGTAAGTATATATTAATTGACAGATTTTCATCTTAGTTTTCCTTTATAGTTTATTTGTCATCTTAGTTTTCCTAACCTTTTATACTCATTTAAACACCAGTTTAAAGACGCTATCAAACCTAATTTTTCCATTTGCCCATCAGAAAGTTCCCTGTTTTCTTGTATGTACTTCCGTTTAGGAAGTGTTTTTGATATTCCTTTAACAAAAGCGTAATTTCCTTTTAAAATTGAGGATATGAGGGAAAAGTCCCCATGAACCAGGAAGGTAAAGATGCGAACAAGATCAAACATTACAGAAACAACAAATCCGGTTATTATCTTTGGAAGAGAGAAATTCTTTAAAATATTGAAGAGTCTATTCTTTTGAACGTTAAAAACTCTAAATGGTGTGTCCATTTTCCCCCCGGTACTTCCATATTTATGGTATACAACAGATTGGGGAATGTAATAGGTTTTATGTCCTTTCAGCCAGCATCTCCATCCAAAATCCACGTCTTCTAGATAAGCAAAATAATCCTTATCAAAGCCATCCATTTCCAGAAATAAGGCCTTTTTCAACAGCATAGAACATCCGGAAGGGGAAGCAACAAAGCGAACTTTATTGTATTTATCGACATCCTTTTTCCCAAAATGTATGTCCAGTCCGCTACCCATGGGGGTTATTATCCCACCAACAGTGTTTATGGTATCAGGTTGGTCGTAGAATAAAACTTTACTGGAATAAACATGATTTTCACCATACTTCTCTGCAGCCAATAGTAATTCTTTCAGCCAAAAAACGTCTACCTTTGTGTCGTTATTTAAAAAAACGATATAAAATCCTCTGGCTTTCTGAACACCCAAATTACAACCTTCAGCAAATCCGTAATTCTTTTCAAGTGGAAGAACATTAATTTCGGGACACAAATCTTTCACAAATTCAACAGAACCATCACTGGAGGCATTATCTACCATAATGATTTCGTAATCATCACATTCCATCATTTCCAGTGAGTTCAAACACTCTTTAAGATGTTTTTTACCATTGTAATTGGGGATTATGATACTCACCAGGGGATTAGCCGAATTTTTCATTTTAACATAGTTCCAGAGTTTTTTTTCCATAATTCGTCTGTATTATTCTATTTTTTTTAATTCTTGTCTTATTACATTTTTTATGCATGAACCATGCATCTATTTTTTATATTTTCCCAGAGTAAATCCTACAAAGTCAATGAAATTATATATAATTGCGTAGGGAATATCTAAAAGATGTTTTTCTCTTATTAGAAACTTCATTTCCTCTATTACAAATTGGAAGCCCCGATCTAAAAATTCATTTTCACCTTCCAAGGCAATATTAGAAAAAGCAGAACCATCTTGCAAGCGTCTTTTGAATAATGAATCCAGGGAATAATCATGTGAATGATAAACGGTGGCTTCAGGTTCATAAACAATTTCATAATCTGATTTTAATACTCTAAGGGCAAAATCTTTGTCTTCGGACATGGGAATGTCGTCAGCGAACTTTAATTGTTCCCAAACATTCCTTTTTATTGCAGAACATACGTCAGAAACATAGATATAACCAAGATAAAAATTTTTAGGGTTTTCAGCCAGTTCTTTTCTTAGAACCTTTCGTTCATCAGGATAAAAATAGGAGTAAAAGAATTTAGTTGCTTCCTTTGCATTTTGATTGGCAATTTGCCTTCCGTAGGATACGCCAATTTCAGGATCATTTAATGGTGCCACTAATTTTTCCAGGAAATCCTCTTTTATAGGTAGAGCATCCTGTGTTAAGTAAACTAAAACATCCCCCTTTGATTTTTCAGCTCCCAGATTTCGAGTCCTGCTGTGATGAAATTCTTCAGGTTTTATTCTATACAGTAGGGTGTTATATTTTTTTAAAATTTGAATGGAATCATCCTCGGAACCGGAATCTATGGCAATAATCTCAAAATTACCCTTATAATTTTGCTTACACAAACTCTCCATTAAAAGTTCCAGTCTCATACCCCCATTTTTTACTAAAAGTATGATACTCAGGTGGAATGCCATAATAAATTGACTCCAATCTTTTTTTGTAAAATGTGTATTATTATATTGATTACATTACTAATTTAATTAATTTCTGATTTGATTAATTCATTAATGTATACAAACAAATCTGTATTTTCAATCAAGTAGATGAATTTAAAAAATAGGAAGTTATGAGCCTCTCATTTTTGTTTGTTTAACAGTAGCAGACTCAAGAATATACTGGAGAATATGGTCTGAATACCCAAAATAGATAGGATCATAGCAAAGATTGCACTCTGGATTTCAAACAGCGCTCCAAATCCAACTGTGCTCCAACTGATTATAACATTTATACCCAGTAGTATTCCAATGGCCAGGAGAATCACTCCCAGAATTAACTCTTTTTCCAGTGAATGGTAGTTCAAAATTCTTTTCGCCATTTTGGAACTGGTGGAAAATCCATAGGAAGCTCCAAAGGCTTCAAAGTAAAACCAAGAGAGTAACAGTTGGTATCCAACAATGAGCATTAAACCACCCAGGATTAGGGAGTGCATTCTAGACTGTCCTGTTACCCATACCAGAGCAGTTAAGCTAATACCCAATATCAAAGCCACTAAACCCGGTATTAGAAGGAACGGTCCCGGTCTGTATAACATCATGAAACGCAAGTGTCTCCAACCATCGGAAAATGAGCTGAGTTTTGATTCTCCCCCACGAGGATAGTAAGTGATGGGAACTTCCACGATTTTTATATCCAGACGTGATGCTTCTATCACCATTTCTGATGCAAACTCCATTCCACAGGTATGGAGCTTTAACTTATTCCAGGTTTCTTTGGTCATGGCCCTCATACCACAGTGTGCATCGGATATTCCGGTTCGAAACAGAACATTAAGCACCCATGTCAGGAAAGGGTTTCCAATGTATTTATGCAGTGCTGGCATGGCACCTTCTTTAATATCACCCTTTAATCTTGATCCCATCACAAAATCTGCATTCTCAGTTAGGATGGGTTGAATAAATTCAACCATTTCATTGAAGGGATAGGTTCCATCAGCATCTCCCATTACAATAATATCTCCAGATGCTTCACTGAACCCTCTAAGATAAGCATTCCCATATCCTCTGTTTTCTTCATAAACAACCCTTGCACCAGCTGCTCGGGCTTCATCAGCAGTATTATCCTCTGATGCGTTGTCAACTACAATTATTTCGGTTTCAAATCCCGCATCCTTCAATTTTTTTAAAGGCACTGATTTGACAGTTTTTCCAACAATTCCTTCCTCGTTGAGAGCAGGGATAACCACAGAAACTTTCATTATAATCACATTTGTATAAGCTTAAATCTTGTTTATATTGATCTTATTTATCCTTTCTGTTAATTTTCATTAGCTAAATATCGTTGAGGATATTGTTTTATTGAATATAACTAATCTACCTTTAATAATGTTTCTATACTATTTTAAGGGTCACCAATTTATTTCACAAACAATGAAATCCTTATTCTCATACACCACCCTTGAAAATTCAGGTTTTATACGGTTAATGTTAGAATGGATGTCCTGGGTGAAATATTGTAGAGGGAAAAATTCGGTATCCACCATGCGCAAGGCAAGTGGTTTTTCTTCAGGAGATGTTACCAATCTTTTGTCATAAACTACGTAACCAACATTGGCTTTCTTGAAATTATTTATTGTACTAGTTTTAACTCCTTTTTCTTCTATGGTTACATTACTGTTAGTGGAAAAATACTGGAAACCTTCACGAAAAGACATGTTAGTACTCGCGGCTAGAAACATACCAGTAAATTGATTGGAAATAACCACATAACGACTGCTATTCCCATTCTCGTTAAACCAATTAGCCAGATCCGCCTCTGAATCTGAAGGAGGGGCAGTCTGGATGTATCCTTCCTGGTTTTTGATACCATATGTTGCAATTTTAGGGTTTTCAACTGTGAGAATTCCACTAAAAAATGCCAGACAAAAAATTACCACTAAAAAGACACTATGGGCATTTTTCGAAGAAAATCGTTCGTTATCCTTAATTTTTTGGTAGGCAACTTTTATACCATACCCTCCCAGTATTGAAAGGGGTATTAAAAGGTAAATGAGCACTCTGTAGGAAATAACATTAATTCCGAACCAGTAAGCATTGCTCAAAAGGAACATGGAAAGAATCCACACCAGGATGACCAGATCCTTCCTCATGAATTCTTTTATTTGAATTTTCTTTAATATGGATATGAATCCAATCAGGGAAAATATTAGCACTAAAACTCCCAGGTTTCCCAGATAACTAAAGAATCCAAGGGAACGATTTAAGGGAAGTGAAGTACTTAACCCGGTAATAGCAGTTATACCCTGCTGCATAATGTTCTGTAATATTTGGGGTGCAACTATTTGGAGTGATATAAGTCCAGCTACTATGATTAGTATTATGGCCAGGAAAAATGATGTGAAATTCTTTAAAACATCAATGTTTCTGTAAACAAGCAATTCTAAGAGGGTAATGGCGATAACTGGGATGAGGAGGCATAATGTAGCTCCTTGATGGGTTAAAAGTATTATGAGAAATAGTATTCCTCCAAAAAAGGCAGTTTTGAGATTTTTATTTTCTAAAGATTTATAGTACAGGTAAACTGATAAGGGGAGAAATATCAATGCCAGATTTTCAGGTAAAGGTAAAATTATCCTGCTAACCAGATAACTGGATAGTATCAGAAATCCGGCTCCGACTCCAGCCAGTGTGCCATATAATTTTTTAGCCACATATGAAACCGAAAAAACTATAAACATGGCAAATATGGGCTGTAAGATGCGGGCTACTTGGAAATAGTTGATGTTGAATAAACTGCCAATTCCAACTATCAAAAAATGGAAAAGGGGGAGATAAGCAATTTTTCTACCGAAAGGGGCATTTAACTGAGGATCAGTTAATGTGAATCCGTACTGTGCGTAAACCTGGGCGTACTGCACATGATATATTATATCCCATCCTATGGGCCATTGATATTTTATGGTGGGAATTAATGCAATAAAAAGTGCAGCCAAGGCTGGTAAAGCAATTAAGTATTTCCGATTTTTCAGATTAATGTTCATGTTTAAACCATTTTTAATCAGTTATATAAATCAATGGATAATATTTAATAATATTCAAACTAAATAAAGTATTTAACTGTTTTTACGGGTTTTTTATTAACTCAGGGACCTCCCCTATAAAATAGGAAGTATGCTATCACCATTAAAAGAATAGCACCGATTATGGTAACTGTGGTCATGCTTTTATCATTGCCAAAGATAATGGGAATGGGTCCGATTAGTATCACTCCACTAGTTTTAACGGTTCTGCCATCCTTTTCATTGTCCTGGTTTTTCCCTGATGATAAGAGGGCTGTTCCCAGGAATAAGAGCAGCATCCCGACAATTACAGCTGTAATTCCTATGAAAATCAGAGTTTCTCCTTTGATCATAATTCCATCTATTTTTAAGTTTTTTTCATCAAGAGAGTATTGTTTTAGTAAGTTAACAAGTACGTGTTGCTTAAATTAGATTTAACAGATGAATAAGCATCCATATTACTCAGTAAGGTAAATTAATCATAGTATACGTATGTTCATCTAATTTTTAGTATAGTACTATTAATCAATAGTGTAACTTAGATTGTTTAATCAGATGTGATTCTTTAATCTTTTGAGATACAATATTCTGACTCTGAATTTTCGGTGCGTTTATCCACAATCTTGAGGGATAACATTAAATCCAGACATTCTTCAAGTTTTTGGATGGTTTCAGTATCATTCTTTCCAGAATCCTCATTAGTTTCTATGAATCCATTTTCATCATCGGATATCATCAGTTTCATAACCGAATCAATGTTCAACCATGAATTGGTCTTACATAGAATATCATAAATTTGTAAAATATCTACGAGATTTTCATGGACAGGTTTTTCAAGTTTTAATTCTTCTACATGGCCTTTAATATCACTGGCAACAGAATTAATGCTGGAAATTTCATTTGAAGGGACGATCAATATTACACGAAGTTCATCAGCTAGAAATGAAGTTCCACGAGAGATACGGAGGACATCTTCCTGTATTATTAATCCACCTACATCGTCTACATGTTCTACCAGGAGTTCATATTTGTATACTCCACCACTGAAGAGCAATATTTTGTACATAATTGATACACAATATAATTCATTTCTTGAAGTTGTAAATAAAATTTCCCTGTGACAGTTAACTACCAAGTGAAAGTTAACTAATTGTTTGTAGAAAACTGTCAACTGAATATTGATCAAGATAAATTGGCATGTGTTTTAAAGATGTAGAAAACTCTCTAGTATGCTGTTGAAAACTTAATAAAATAGAAAAAAAAGGGTAGATGATAGTTTTAAAAAGGGTGGTAGATTAAAAGAAATAAAAAAATATTTTTAAAATTGACATAAATTTATCAATTGATAAGGATTTCATCAGGGCGGCAAATACCTATTCCAGTGTTTTCACCCAATTCCTCAATTATTATCATCCAGTCTGGGGTTTCTAATGTATATTCTAGATTTAACTTTCGGCATACTTCACAAGGGACTTTGTTGGTAACTTCTTTTAAGGGTTCTGTATGATTACTTCTAAGTTCACAATTCACAGTGAATGATTCTTCTCCGGTCATCTTCATTGCAGCGATTTCTATAGCCGTACTTATGATATTATCGGATATTGATGGTACTACTGCATCTATAGGAACTGCCTTTTCAATAAATTCTGGAGATGATTCTGTTAAACTCTGAATAATTTCATTGGAGTCATCAATCTCCAAATCTAAGGTAACTACATTATAGAATTCTGTTTCCTTAATATAATAGGATTTTACATTATCTAATGCTAATTCAATTTGATTTATCATATCATCTTCCGAATACAAAGATTTTATATCTTCTTTAAATGTAACCAACAAGTCAAAACTCTCTACCTCTTTTTCAAAACGTTCAACGGCTTTTTCCATTACTTTATTTGGGGACATGTTAACCCCCTCCTTTTATTACATAATTAAGTATTAATAATATTATTACCTTAATAACTTTATCGGTGATAATATTATAAATGATGAGTTGGCTAGTCTGAATATGGATTTCATAATTTCAGTACTATTCTTGCTGATGATAACTGGCAGTGTTATCAGCATAGCTGAAGGAAGATTAACTACAGTACAAGAAACTGTTGAATCTACTGAAGCACGTTTGCTATCGGAAAAAATTGCCAATGCCCTTGAAGTGTCGTATTCTGGTGGAGAAGGTCATGAGGTAAGGATTGAAATGCCATCGTACATTAGGGGATCAACTTATAAAGTTAAAGTTAATCAATCCGGTGTTTTGGTGATTATTGGCGGAAGATGTGGATACTCCTTTTCCTATCGCAAATATATTTCCAACTATGATCAGGACCAATATGAGGTTTTGATGTTTCCAAAACGTAACTACACCATCAGAAATGTAAAAGATGACAATAATCATCACCGGGTGATAATTTTTGAGGATTTGTAGTTAAATCCAGTTTTATCCAGACAAGTGGGTAAATTAGAAATTGAGTGATATCGTGATAAGTTGAATGATAAAATGCAAAATTTAACCGATGATCGCCAAGGACAGCTTCCCATTGAATTTGTGATTGTGATGGGTATTACTGTGGTGTTACTATTTCCACTAATTATGGGTTTGATGAATTCTAATGAGTTAAATCAAGCCATGAGTGCATCTCGTGCAGGAGCATTACAGGGAGCTCTTTATGATGGCCTCGCCATATATCCTGATGATGCCTACAGGGATTATATAATAAAACATCCTAGACTGGTAAATCCATCTGGGGTAAAAATCACTAAAATTTATTACTCAAAAGAGGGTTTTAACCAGAGTTATCAGAAAACAAAGATTCAATTAAAGATTCATGCTTCGGCACCATCAGTAATTGACGAGTCAGACCGGAACTGTTTAGGTGATCGGATAAATTATTATGCCCGGAAAAAAATTTGCGAATCATTTCACACACAAAACCTTACAAATTCTGTTTTCAATCCAGCTTTTTCAGATAATTATGTATTTACTACTGCAGATGTGTGTTGGGAGTGATTTTTTTTATAGATATATTAGACTATTGTTGAATTTATTGTTGTACTGATACAAAAAAATAAGTGAAATAGTTATACAGTATAAATAGGTGAATATTAATCTTTATTTAAAACATACGTGCTTTAAGAAGGTATGCTGTGATAATTCCCACCACACCGAATAATAATCCAATTAACCATACAATGATAACCACGTTTTTTTCCTGCATGGGTCTTTTCAGGATCCAGCGGATCAATGAGTTGAAACCAGTTTCAGGAGCCACAAGTTTCCCATCCTCCCCCACCTGGGTGGGCTGGTGTTGTTGCCTTTCCATTACCCCAGCACTTTTTAATTTGAATAACATGTCGATAATATTTGGTATAAGAACTATAAGGGCAATGATCTTAACCCTGCCTAAAAAAGCCACTACCACGATGGTAGCTCCGATTATTAATGTTCCCACATCTCCGGGGAAGACATTGGAAGGATGGCGATTGTAGTAAAGGAATGCCAGGAGAGCTCCTAACATGCACATGCTGATTACTGCCACATCATATTTTCCCATGATGATACAGGCAATACTGAGGGAAGTCATGGCAATGGCTCCCAGACCTGATTCAATACCATTCATGCCAGCCAACATATTGGTTAAATTGGCGGCAATGGAAACAGCAATAGGCATGGATAACATGTAAATTATTCCAACATTAGGGGGTGCAATCCAGATAAGGGGTAATCCAGCCAACCAAAGCAGGATCAGTTTTTCCTTGGAAGAGAGCATAACCAGATCATCTACCATACCCACCATACCCACCAGAAGGATCACCAGTAAGGAAATGATAAGCTGGAACTGCAGTTCAGGATAAAAGTACATCCCCAGAAATATCCCAATAATAAAACCGAAAAGAATACCAATACCACCCATTTCAGCCACTAGTGGCTTGGAAGGTTTGTGAATATCCTTTCCAACAATATCTGCTTTTTTAAGTTTTTTAATAAGGCGGGGCATGCTCAAGAAGGTTACTGCAAATGCCACCAGGGCACAGATAGTCGAGTTTAAAAGCAGGTTCTGGTATAAGAGAATAAGGTTAGGTTCCATTTTAATCACGTTTTAACAGGGAATAAACAGTTCTAATGGGAATATCCAGGCGAGATGCAATTTTTTTTGCAGGAATCCCCTTATTTTTAAGGTTTTTAACTTCCTGAACTTGTTGTGGGCTGTACTTATTTTTCCGTCCGGGTTTCAGTGGAGAATCTTTAAGGTAGTACACAGTTTTAAGGGCCATACCTAAATTTTTTGATATTTCAGTAGGCGTTTGTCCAGATTTTAATAATTCCTGTACTTTTTTTGCTTCCTCATCTTTATACTTTTTGGGACGTCCTTTTTTTTCTACTGGTACAACAGCAATGCCCAGTTCATCCAGTGCCTCTAAATATTTTGATGAAGTCCGTGAATATAAACTAGGAGGGCAATTTATCTTCTTAAGATCAGGATACTGGTCTAAAAGTTCCATGATCTTGCTGAAAGATAATGGTTTATTAAAGTATATTTCATCTTTCAAAGCAGCCACTCCACAGAATTCTATTTTTTCATCATTTCCATAAATCTTTTGGCTTTGTTACTAACCGGTTGTAAAGTACTGAGGTTTTCTTCTTCTTTTGCAACATCTTCACGATCTACAGAAAATACCCTGGCAGAATTTTCAACAGATAAACCTCCCTTGGTGGAAAGAATGGCAGCGCCCATGGCCGGTCCCATCTGCAGATGAAGACCTTTCATCTTCTTTTCAACTGAGAACTTACTGGACAGTACCTCTGCCATGCGGGGTATGTACTCAATTTTTTCATCCAGATACTCCTGAATGATCTTTACTGCTTCCACATGGAAATCCTGGAAAGCTTTAATCTGATTAGAATCCAGTCCCGGGCGAAGGTAGGGAAATGGCCCTGAATATTTATTCCTACGATCATAAGAGGTGGTTAAATAGTAATGCAAGAGATCCCAGAGGATGTAGATCCTGGGAATCTCCTGAAATAGGCATTTTTCAATTTTCTCTTTTTTATTCAAATCTTTCCTGAAACTTTCCGGGGGAACACCTTCAGAATTTAGAAGTCCCTTTTCCTCCAGTTCCCTGTTTAAAAACATTTTCTGTAATGTTTCAGGATCTTCACCAGTGTCTAATTTATTGGCCTTTTTTAAGGCAACATTTAAAGAATCATGGTAGATATCAACTTTACTTTTATCATGTAAGGATTTTTCAAGTAATTCTGGTAAAAACTGGAGGATCTGGGTTTCTGCATGCTTAACATAACCCAGTGAAAGGGCAGTTTGCACATGCTTATCATTGATTATGGAAGGTTTTTTCCGGTGAAACTGCATCAACTCTATACGGGCGTTGGAACCATACTGCTTTCTGATCTCTTTTTCATAGTTTCCCTCATCATCAGCATCAATGATCACCCGTTTCCTCACCCACCTACCATCTTCCATCACCTTAATTACCAGGGTCACTGTCTTAACTATGCCCCTTTTTTCCTGTTTTAAAATACGCACCATACTGCGGAATGCTTTCCTACTTAATGGGCTCAGTTGGGATAATTTAACCATATAATCCCCTGAAAGAGGTAAGAATGGAATGATTTCCAGACGATAAACACCATCATGGTTTATGTGCAATTTCAGATTAGTTTCTCCACATTCACACTGCTTCTGGCTGAACTCTGATATTTCATGGCCCCTGTATTTTTTGTGGCATGATTCACATTCTATGGTTACGAATTCTTCTAAATGTCCAATTGCAATACGGTGGGAACTCATAGCTGATTTAACCCGGTCCAGGATGTTTTTCTTGGCAGCGGCGTTCATCCGGAAGTACTGGCTGTGACGGCTGATATCGTACATGTCTTCTGCCTTCACCTCTGCAGAAGGTGTACGGCCATACTTGTTAATGGAACGATAGGGTGCAGTGTATCCCTTCATTTCCATATTCTCACGCATATCCTGCAGAGTATTCATGTTGCTTTTTAAATAATTGTAAAGCTTGAAAAACTCTTCTGTTTCCTGAATATCATCAATTGATATTATTTTTCTTTTGATCTGGTCCAGAAAACGTTCGGATCTACCTATGAGTACAGATTCGTTCATTTTATTCCTTCGTTCAAATAGTTAATGTGATAACATACCACCTAAATATTAAGGCATTTAAACTAACAGTAACTTATTTACAGGTTTTAACCCTAAATTATCTTATTCCTTCCCCTACATCTGCATCAGGAGCAGTTAAAAGTGAAAGACTATCATCTGCTGCTAGGAGCATTCCCTCTGATTTTATGCCGAAGAGTTTGGCTGGTTTCAAGTTCGCCAGGACAATCACTTTCTTATTTAATATGTCTTGTGGGGAGTAATTGGTGGCCAGGCCAGCCACAATCTGCAACTTTTTATCCTTCACATCCACCATGAGCTTCAGTAGTTTGTCTGATTTTTCTACTTTTTCAGCCCCAATGATTTTTCCAACTCTTAAATCCAGTTTAACGAAGTCTTCAATACTTATAATCTTTTTCATAGTAGTTGTCTCCTCTAAATTATTATACAGGTCATCCTTTTCTTTCTGGATGATGTTATCTTCAATTTTTGCAAATAATGGTTTAGCTTTATTAATGGCGGTTTTTGCAGGGATGAACTGAGCAGAATCCTCCCATTCAAGGCTATCATCAATTAAGCCCAGGATTTCCCTCATTTCATGGGATTTGCCTGGTAGGTAGGGGGTGATGATAACACTGATGACTTTTGCCAGCTGATTACACAGGTAAAGGCAGGTAGCAGCCCTTTCAGGATCTTCTTTAACTGCTTTCCATGGTTCCTGGTCATTGAAGTACTTGTTACCCAGTTTAGCCAATTTGACTATGGCCTTTAAACCTTCCCGGAAATTGAAGTTTTCAATATGTTCACCAACAATTTTGGGTGTTGATTTGATTTGGAATTCTACTTCCTGGTCATATTCATTCAGGGGGCCGGGTTGGGGTATTTTTCCCTCAAAAAAGCGGTGGGTGAATGAAAAAGTACGGTGCATGAAGTTTCCCACCACATCTGCCAGTTCATCGTTGACTCTGCGCTGGAAATCATCCCAGGAAAAATCAGTATCCCGGGTGAGGGGTGCATTGGCCACCAGATAATATCTTAAAAGATCACAATCGAATTTTTCCATGAAGTCAGAGGCCCATATCACCCAGTTCTTACTGGTTGACATTTTTTTTCCTTCCAGGGACAGGTATTCTCCGGCTATGATGTTGTAGGGTAGTTTACAGCCATAAGCCATGAGCAGGGCCTGCCAGAATATGCTGTGATGGTAGATGATGTCTTTACCAATGAAGTGCACTGCCCGGTCATCCCAGTAGGGTTCCCATGTCTGATCAACTCTGCGGGCCCATTGTGCTGCTGAGGAGATGTACCCCAGGAATGCTTCACCCCAGACATAAATGATTTTACCTTTTGCATCCTCCAATGGGACAGGGATACCCCAATCCATGTCTCTGGTGAGGATCCAGTCTTTCAATCCTTCATTGATCCATTGCATGGCATAATTACGGACATTTGCTGGCAATGTAGTGTTACCTTCAATGGATTCCTTTAACTGATCCTGGAAGTTGCTTAAACGGAAGTAGTACTGGTTGGATTCCCTCACTTCTGGAGTGGTATCACATATTAAGCAGCGGGGTTCAACAAGTTGTACTGGTTCCAGGTGTCTTCCACAGGTTTCACAGTGGTCTCCCCGTGCTCCTTCAGCATTGCACTGGGGGCAAATACCCTCCACGTAACGGTCAGGGAGGAATCTTTCACATTCAGGACAGTAAAGTTGTTCAATGGTCTTGGGATAAATGTAATTATTCTCATAAAGGTTTAAAAAGAAGTTCTGGGAAATTTCATAATGTAAATGGTCGGTGGTACGTGAAAAATTATCAAAAGAGATATTGCAGGATTCCAGGTCTTTTTTAATCAGTTCGTAATTTCTGGTTGCGATCTCCAGTGGAGGTACACCTTCTTTCTCTGCCTGAACTGCTATGGGTGTCCCATGCTCATCTGTGGCACATACAAACAGTACATCAGTGCCTTTCATCCGATGGTATCTGGCATAGATATCTGCTGGGATGTAAGTGGAACGCAGATGTCCCAGGTGACAGGGACCATTGGCGTAGGGCAGTGCACAGGTGATAAAAACTTTATTTGAATCTTCAACCAAATTTACTCCTCCTCAAGAAAGATTATAAAATATTATAAAGATGATATGAGTTAGTTCCCAATCAAAATGGGAGATTAAGGGTATTTCAATCTTTAACTAATTCATCTAAAAATCTATGTGTATTCAATAATAAAATCTAATTTCATTTAGGATATGATGTCATATAAAATCTTATACTAAGTATCCCATTAGTTGGTGATAAAAAAAAACTTTGTCTATCTCACTCCATTGTTCGTAGAAGATACCCATAGGGGCTTTCATCCGGCTTGGAAGTTTGAGGAAGTGAATGAACTCATATTCCACGATGGAAAATTGACAGAAAAGAAAGATGTAAGTGATAAATTAGCCGAAGTGAGAAAAGTTTTTGCTAAATAACTTAAAATTACTTCACCATCTTTTTTTTCACAAAATCTTATATATTTTTGTATATAACCATTTATAACGTCTTATATATTTTTATATATATACCAGATCAATCTTTAAGGAAATTCATGACATAATCCAGTCAAACTCTCCCTGGGATAAAAAAGAGATAAATTCTTTTAATTTTCGGATTACTTGGAATTCATAGATTCTACATTATTATCCAACTTATGAATTCATCGTACCAATAAATAAAAATTTTTTAATAAAAGCTGTTACTAATAATATAATTGTTAGAAATGTTTGAAAAAAGTTCAAATTATATTTATTTCTAACGAAGTATATTAAGTCTTAATTAAGCTCTGAAACACGAAATTCACATTTTTTGTAAAATCAAAAATAGATGAATTGGATTTAAACAAGAGAGTGAAATTATGGATGAAAAAAGCAAAAAACCTGCTATGAGTGGTACTACAAACATTGACTGGTGGCCCAACCAGTTGAATCTGGACATCCTGCGCCAGCATTGTTCTGAGTCCAATCCCATGGATGAAGATTTCAACTATGCTCAAGAATTTGTGAGTCTTGATTTCGAGGCCCTGAAGAAAGACCTTCATGACCTTATGACAGAGTCACAGGACTGGTGGCCAGCGGATTTTGGTCACTACGGACCGTTACTCATCCGTATGGCATGGCACAGTGCAGGCACATACCGTGTAGGAGACGGCCGCGGAGGTGGAGGCAGTGGTAATCAACGCTTCCCACCATTAAACAGTTGGCCAGACAATGCCAACCTCGACAAAGCACGCCGACTGCTCTGGCCCATCAAACAAAAGTACGGCAGGAAAATTTCCTGGGCAGACCTGATGATACTTGCCGGCAACGTGGCCCTGGAATCCATGGGTTTTAAGACCTTTGGTTTTGGTGGCGGACGTGAAGATATCTGGGAAGGAGAAAAAGACGTATACTGGGGTTCAGAGAAGGAATGGCTTGGAGGCAAGCGTACCGATCGTGACCTCGACAATCCACTCGCAGCCCTGGAGATGGGTTTGATCTATGTAAACCCAGAAGGCCCACACGGTAAACCAGACCCCATAGCAGCAGCCCATGACATCAGGGAAAGTTTTGCTCGGATGGCAATGAACGATGAGGAAACAGTAGCCCTCATTGCCGGTGGCCACGCCTTCGGTAAAACCCATGGTGCAGGTGATCCTGAGAATGTGGGACCAGAACCAGAGGCCGCCCCAATCGAAGAACAGGGATTAGGCTGGAAGAGTAGTTTCGGCACTGGTAAAGGTGATGACACGATTACTGGTGGCCCAGAAGTTATCTGGACCAACACCCCCACTAAATGGGACAACAACTTCTTCCGGATCCTGTTTGAATTCGAATGGGAACTAACTCAGAGCCCAGCCGGTGCCTACCAGTGGAGGCCGAAAGGTGAAGCAGGCAAAGATACCGTACCTGATCCCCATGACTCACCCAAACGTCGCACCCCTGGAATGCTCACCACAGACCTCTCGCTACGATTCGACCCAGCATATGAAAAGATTTCACGACACTTCTATGAGAACCCGGACGAACTTGCAGAAGCATTTGCCAGAGCATGGTTCAAATTAACCCACCGTGATATGGGCCCCAAGACACGTTACCTTGGTCCCGAGGTACCAGACGAGGATCTCATCTGGCAGGACCCAATCCCAGCAGTCAACCATGAACTAGTCGATGAAGAAGACATCAATAACCTAAAATCCCAGATACTAGCTTCTAACCTGTCAGTTTCAGAACTGGTTTCCACAGCCTGGGCTTCAGCATCAACCTTCCGTGGTTCAGACAAACGTGGAGGTGCCAACGGTGCCCGCATACGCCTGGCACCCCAGAAGGACTGGGAAGTCAACCAACCAGACCAGCTAACCAAAGTGCTAAAAGTACTTGAAAGTATTCAAAAAGAATTTAACCAGGCTCAATCTGGCAACAAGAAGATTTCACTGGCTGATATCATTGTTTTGGCAGGTTGTGCTGGTGTTGAACAGGCCGCCGAAAATGCTGGCTATGATGTAACTGTACCATTCACACCCGGACGCATGGACGCACTACAGGACGAAACCGATGTGGAAGCCTTTACCCCACTTGAACCAGTTGCAGATGGATTCCGAAACTATTTGAAGACTCAAACCATGTTCAGAGCCGAAGAGATGCTGGTGGACAAGGCACAACTTTTAACTTTGACACTTCCAGAGATGACGGTTCTCCTTGGTGGCTTACGTGTCTTGAATACCAACTTCGAAGGGTCCCAGCATGGTGTTTTCACTCAAAAGCCTGAGGCACTTACCAATGATTTCTTTGTGAACTTGCTGGATATGAAAACTGAATGGAGTGCATCCTCAGCCGAAGATAATGTCTTTGAAGGACGGGATCGAGGAACCGGAGAACATAAGTGGACTGGTACTCGTGTTGATCTCATCTTTGGTTCAAACTCTGAGCTCAGGGCAGTGGCAGAAGTCTATGCATGCGAAGATTCCCAGGAAAAGTTCTTACAGGACTTTATAATGGCATGGGACAAAGTCATGAACCTGGACCGGTTTGAACTGGCCTAATGGTGGAAACATCACTCTATAAATTAAGATTTTTTTCTAAAACCTTAATTTTTTCTCCTTTTTTTTTTTAAATGAAGATGTATTTACTAAAAAAATTACAAATGAAGATCACTTCTCAAAATAACAAAAACATTTATACTATTTTTATTTTATCTAGTATTAATCTAAATTTAAAAAATGGGATTTTTTTTATGAACTATTATAAAAGTTTGAAGTCCCCTGGTATTTTAATGGGGTTATTCGGATTATTATGGACGTTGGGCAATAACGCTTTTGGTCCAATAGCAATGGTTTTTGGGATAAATATCCTCATATTCAGTATTTTTAAGGGTAAAAAGCAGAATGTAACATTTAGTATAATTATGGTTGCGACCTTAGCATTGATGTTAACATTAGAATATTTTATGGTACCAATAGAAAATACAGCATTCTATTTATTCCTTTTAATAATGAGCTTAGGTTATTTTTTAGCATTTTACTTTTCTTTAAAACCTCAAAATCAACTTAACAAAAGGGAAAAAATTTTGTGTTGGACTGGATCCATTTTAGGTATGATAAGTTTTTTTGTCTTAATGGGTATTATTTATAATAATTTTCTATTATCACTCATAATGGGGGTCTTTATATTAATTATGCTTGTTATTGCCCGGTTTATTCGAAGAAGAACATTGAAAGATGATGCCTTAAGGGATGAATTTGATGAGGCATTTACTACAGAAAAACCTGAAGAATATTGGTTTAGATATAAAATCTGGGGAATTCCAAAACCTCTACGATGGCAGGGATGGGTTTGCTATGTTGTTACGTTCTTATCTATATTTGCAGTGTTAATTTTTGATAGAAATCCAGACACTGCTGCTGTTATTGTATTAGCAATTATATTAGCCTTTTTTATAACAACCATGTTTAAAAGTAATTATAGAGAAATTATAATGAAGTTTCGGGAAGATCTTAAGGAAGAATAGGATAATTGGATCTCATGTAATCTAATTTTTTTAAATAAAATACTGAGTATAATTAAAAATAATTGAACAAAAATTCATTTAATAAAAATTCTTTTATGAATCAAGAACAAAATGATAACATGGTTTCCATCTCTTTTTTAAACCCCCTATCTCCAGAAGGAAAAGACATAGTAAGGGAACTGGGAAGTTTTGAAGGCATATCTCAGGATATACCCGAACTGAGAAGTATTGTAACCCATAATCCATCCCAGGAAATAGCAGATGATGATGAAATACCCTCAAACTATTTGGAACTGGCCTTAAAAAGGATGGAATGGTATATTAAGAAAAAGAATGATAGGGAATTCAACGGCCGCAGATACGCTTTTTTATCTGATTCAGCCATTACCAAGTACGATGTAATCTCTTTTTATCTTCTCTGCCAGGCTATAGGAGTAAAATTCGGACCTAACTCCCGCGAAACCAGGGTCATGGTGGAGGCCCAGGGGGATCTGGTTCGGGAAAGACTGGGAAAGCTTCACGTTGATGAAGGTAAGATGATGGTGGAACAATCCCTGCAACTGCTCCTGGCAGATGACACTGTGCACTGGACTTTCTTTGAGGAACTTCTAAGTTCACGAAAAATCCGGCTCACAGACCTTATCCTTGACCAGGGAGAGTTAATACTGGATCAGGAAGATTTCATCCAAAGATTCGGACCAAAAATTAAGCACCGAAACCCAGAAAGCATGTACCAGCTTTTAATCGGTGACAAACTCAAGGAACTCATCATGGTCAAACTCATCATGCAGGAAACTGAGGATTACATTAAACAGGTCCATGAAAAAGCCAGAATAATGGTGGAACCCAACCCCATCCTACTGCAACTGGCAGATCAGGTGGCTGAGGTTCTATCTGAACCAATGCAACGTTATGGTTATGGTTCGGGTAGTGGGGCTGGTGGCGGTCCTATGAAGATCGGACCATTAAATGCACTGGCTTTCCCACCCTGCGTCAAAAAAGCCATGGAAGGCATAAAATCTGGGGGAAGGAACGATGCCATCGTACTGTTCATGACACCCTTTATTTCATATGCCCGACTGTATCCTGATGTATTCAGGATGAACATCACCAAAAGGGTGTCTGATCAGGATCCCAACCTGGAAATAGTGGAAAATGAGATTCTACCCTTGATTTATGAGGCTGCCCAGAATTGTGTACCCCCATTATTTGATGATCAACCCCAGGAAAAGGTAAACATCAATGCCAAGTTGGGTTTTGGAATGCACTCCTCTCTTAAAATGGAACATGAGGGTGAAACCACCTGGTACACCCCCATGAGTTGTGAGAAGATCAAACTGCACCTCCCCCATCTCTGCCACCCAGATGATGTTTGTAAGAAGATCGGTAACCCCTTAAGCTATTATAACCGGATGATATGGGAAGTGAGGCGTCAGGAAAAAGAAAGTTCTGAGGATGGGCAGGGGAACACTGATAATGGTAATGAAAACCTTACTGAAGGTAAAGCAGAGCAAGACAGTAAATCTGTCAATGGGAATCAGTTTGGTGATGAAACTCAGGGGGAGGACTAGGCCATGGAGTTGAAACCTGCAAACCCCAATGAACGACGCCAGTACTACCGGGAAGAGTGGAATGTTAAGAATCTTCCTGATTTTATCCTTAAATCCCTCATTCAAAGGGAATTTGGTTTTGATCATATGGGCAGGGGGCCCAACGACCGTTACCGGGTATTTCAGAATACCGATTTTTTGAGGAAGTTCATGCGCTACCGTGCACCCTTTGCAGCCTATTCTTCAGTGGCCTTCTACCATAAACCAAGAAGACGGGATGGATGGATAAAGGCAGAACTGGTTTTTGATGTTGATGCCAAGGACATACCCATCAGATCATGTGGCTGTGACAATGTATGTGAGATCTGTTTAAACCAGGCCAAAGATATTGTCCATGGATTGGTGGATACACTTAAAGGTGACCTGGGTCTTTCAGATATTCATGTGGTGTATTCTGGACGCGGATATCACATAAGAGTCCTGGATGATCTGGTAACAGGGGTTGACAGTGATGTACGTAGCCAGATCGTTAAATATTTAGTGGGTTCAGATGTTCCACGTAGTGAATACTCCCTCGCCGGGATGAAATACAACCTTGAACACTTTACAATTCCCTTCGGTTATCCGCTGGTATTCACTAACCGGGTAAAACAGGCCATATTAGCACTGGATCCTTTCATGGAAATGGATGGAGTTAATGATAAACTGATTCGTGATGCCATAAAGCACAAAGATTTTGTAGATGCTGGGGAGTGGGGCATCTTCCGCAGTAAAATAGGACCCATACGTTATTCAAAACTGATAAAAGGTATTGCATCATTGAACCTCACCTTAGTCGATGCCAAGGTTTCCATAGATCTTAAAAGGATCCTTAGACTGCCATCATCTCTCCACTCCGGGGTCAGTATGAAGTGTACAGAGATAAAGAACCTGGAAACCTTTGATCCTTTTAAAGACGCTGTTCCTAAGTTTGTTTATGAACGAAAGGATTAAACTATTTAGTTTAATGGAAACACTTATTAATTTTACATATAAACTTTCAAAAACTATCGATTTATAAGTTATATAAAAACTATTAAGGACCTCTAAATTACTAATAAAAGCTTTATATTTACTAATATTTTTATAATTTGATGTACTAATAGATTAAAATATTAAAATAATTTACAGAATTTAAATTTATTGTTATAATTTTATTAAATATAAATTTTTCTTTTTCATTGTAAAAGTGTTAATTTATTTAGTATTTTCACTAACTAATTTTTATATTTTTTTGATTATTGGGCATAAAGGAGGTGAAAAAACGAGAAAACAAGCAATTACAACGAAAACATTTATTCCATTAATACTCCTAAGCTTAATAATAATATTTGGTGTAAATACTGTTTCTGCTAACGAAATCTATGTAAACACTACTGGAAACGACACTTCAGGGACAGGAAGTGCAGATAACCCCTATCTCACCATCCAAAAAGGAGTAGACAAGTTAGATCCAAATGGAGTAATAAATATCGCGGATGGGCAATACAGCGGACTAAACAACACCAAAATCACCATAAACAAAAACATGACCATCATCGGCCAAAACCAGACAGGAACCATAATCAACGGAACAGACACCTACTGGATATTCATTATCAACAAAGGAATAACAGTCACACTAGAAAACTTAACACTATCCAACGGATACACCACCACTTATGGTGGTGCCATCTACAATCGAGGTAATCTAACAGTGACCAACTGTACTTTCTACCAAAACCGCGCAGGTTATAGTGGTGGTGCCATCTACAATGAAGGTAATCTAACAGTGACCAACTGTACTTTCTACCAAAACCGCGCAGATTATAGTGGTGGTGCTGTCGAAAACGATTGTATTGGTAGTGATTCTATTATTTGTACTGTGACTGAATCCACTTTCAACCAAAACCGCGCAGCTCATAGTGGTGGTGCTGTCGAAAACTATTGTATTGGTAGTGGTTCTATGATTTGTACTGTGACTGAATCCACTTTCAACCAAAACCGCGCAGGTCATAGTGGTGGTGCTGTCGAAAACGATTGTATTGATAGTTCTGTGATTTGTACTGTGACTGAATCCACTTTTAACAAAAACCAAGCATCCAGTGGTGGTGCTGTCGGAAACTATTGTGTTAGTAATGGTTCTGTGATTTGTACTGTGACTGAATCCACTTTCAACCGAAATTACGGATGGAATATTGGCACTATAAGTAATGAGTGTAATAATAAGGGATATGTGATTTGTGCAGTGACTAACTGTACTTTCAACCAAAACCACGCAGAGTATGGTGGTGTTGTCCAAAATTATTGTACTGATGGGGCTTTTGTGATTTGTACAGTGAATGAATCCACTTTCGACCAAAACTACGCAAATTGGTATGGTGGTGTTATCTACAACGGGTGCAAGAAGGGTTCTTTGACTTGTACCGTGATTGAATCCATTTTTAACCAAAACCAAGCAGCCAGGGGTGGTGTTGTCTACAATGGTGATTTTACTGGAAATTGTATCACTTTTACCGTAATCAAATCCGTTTTTAAAAAAAACGAAGCAGCTCTTGGTGGTGTAATTTACAATAATTATGCTGACGGGTTTTTAAATTGTACAGCTCATTTCAACAGATTTTACAATAACCAAGCATCCTTATATGGTAATGCCATTTATAATGATGGTGGTTATGTGGATGCCACTCTCAACTGGTGGGGTTCTAATGAAGATCCATCATCACAATTTTATGGATCAAATATTCTCTATGATCCATGGATCGTGCTTACCATCAATGCAGATCCTGCTACCATCTACAACACTCAAAGATCAACTATAACCGCAAACCTACTCTACGACAGCCGAAGCTTAACAGACCCTAATAATCCAGCATACTACCACGCACCTGAACTGGGATGTGTTCCAGATACTCCAGTGACCTTTGATGCAGATAGTTTAGGAGACCTAACACCAAGTAAACCTCACAACACAACCGTTCCCAGTGGTCAAAATGTTACAGTCGTATTTACTGCCTTAAATTCTGGAGTTTCCGAAGTTAATGCTACGGTTGATGATGAAACTGTGAAAACGTCCATAAACATAATACCACAAATAGAAGATGTTTATGTTGCCACTGCTGCTGATGGAGGAAGTGATTCCAATGATGGAAGTTCTAGTAATCCTTTCCTCACATTAGAGAAAGCCATCAATGCTGTAATAGCTGGTGGCCGAATACACATCGCCAACGGAGTATACAAAGACCCACTTGACAGAGGACTAATCCTAACTAAAAACATGACAATATTCCAGGATAACTGGATAACCGGTACTGGAACCAGTGTGATCATCGATGCTGATAGTGATGGTAGAATATTTCTCATAGATTCAGGGGCTACTGTTACTCTTCAAAACATAACCATGGTCAACAGTACTGGTTTTGATGGTGTTGGTGGAGCTATTCTAAATTTAGGCACTCTCAATGTCCTAAATTGTAGATTCTCTGACAACGAAGCAGATTATTATGGAGGTGCTATCTACAATTATGGAGATCTGAGTGTTTACAACAGCATATTCACAGAAAACTTAGTTTCTGATTGGAGTGAGTATTTTGTGGGTGGAGCTATCTGTAACATGGCAAATATGAATGTAACCAACTGTACATTCACCCATAACACCGCAGGAACTGGTGGAGCAATCAGCAGCCAAACCGACCCTGGTTATACTATGATAATCACTGGCAACATGTTCACAGGAAACAGTGCAACAAACTACGGTGGGGCTTTTTACATCTACAACGGTGATTACACCAGTAACATCATCCAGTTCAACCGGATTGTGGGAAACACAGCATCACAGGGTGATGGCATATATACTGATCACGGATCTGTTAATGCCACACTGAACTGGTGGGGTTCAAATACTGACCCATCAACCATCTCGAACCTTTTTGTAGCCGTTAGTGGTGGTTCAGTGGTATCTGATCCATGGTTGGTGCTTAGAACCTGTGCAGATCCAGATTCAATCTACAATGGACAAACTTCAACAGTCACCGCCAACCTATTATATGATAGTGGAATTTTAACTGACCGTGACCATTCAGAACGTTATTACCATAATCCAGCTAACGGTCATGTGCCTGATGGAATACCAGTAATTTTTAATTTGATTGACGGACCACTGGGAACTCTTACTTCACAAACAACCTTTTTAAACGGTGCAGCTAGTATCATTTTCACTGCAACCCATATCGGCATACAACACGTTAATGCAACCATTGATTATGAAAACGCTACCTCAACCATAAACATAGACCCCATTGGACATGTAAACATCACCAAAAACGCGGATAACTACGCACCTGATTACTGGAGTTTGGTAACCTTTACTGTAAATGCCTATAATGAAGGACCCAACGATGTTGAAGGTTTACAGATCACTGATCTCATACCATCTGGTCTGACTATAATATCTTCCAACACACATGGCTTTGGAACCTATTCTGCCGGCCTATGGAATATAGGAACTCTCACCAATGGCACTACTGCTATTTTAACCCTGGTAGTGAATGCCACCAGCACAGGAACCTTCACCAACTGGGCCAATGTAACAACACAGACCACACATGACATATCAACCTGGAGCAAAGATAATGCAACTATCACTGTTCCTGCAGCAACTTACCTAACTATTTCCAAGCAATTCCAAGATCTTCCATGGGGAAACGTTATAACCACTGCCTACTACAATGACAAGATCTATGCTATCGTGAAAGTGCACAATCAGGGACCGGACAGTACATCTTCAGTTGATGTGTTGGATCGGTTGGATGGTTTCACCTGGACTGGTAACTACTATGTTTACAGAACTGTAGGATCCTATCCCAATACTGAATCTGCATGGGTTTTAAATGATCAGGACTATCCATTCAATGGAACAAACTGGAATGTAGGTGCCCTTTCAACCATGATCGGTAGTGAAAGATGGCTGGCCATTGAATTGGTGGTCAACCAGACAGGAACAGTATCTAACTATGCAGAAACAGTAAATCAGAGCACATACCCATATAAAGGGTATGATAACGACACCACATATTTAACAGCGAATATTACACCAACAAACATCAATATGGGTGATGTTCGTGGAGACAAAGGTGACACTGTCACCTTTAAAGCGGTTTTAACTGATTATCAGGCCAATGCCCTGGAGGGCGAAACTGTTGAGTTCTGGATTGATGGTGTGAAGGTTGGTGAAAACGCCACTGATAGCACAGGCACAGCACGGTTCAACTATGTCATCACTGAAACACCTGGAAGTCATAATTTGATGGCAGTATTTGGTGAAACAGGTTTGTATCAGGGATGTAATGCAACTGGAGAGTTGTATGTGCCTACAGCAAATCTTTACATCCAGATAACCAGTGACAGAAACAACCCCACCGTGGGTGAAAAATTCACAGTAACCTACAAACTGGGTAACCAGGGACCAGATGATGCAGATAACGTCACTATCATCATACCTATACCTGAAGGATTCCATGTTCTCAATATTTATGGTGATGGTAACTGGACAGTGAATGACAATGGAACCATAACCTGGACCTTCACCACTGTTGCAGTGGGTGATCCATACTTGTACCTGTATGGATACGCATTAAAAGGAGGAAACTTCCTCTTCACAGCATCCATATTCTCAGACACCTACAACATCAACAGCATAGGAGTTACATCACTCGTCCTGAACGCTGTCCCACGGGAAACCGCAGCAACTACAGAAACTACTTTTGGAATGCAAAACACAGGAATACCACTACATGGCATGGTACTTGCCATCCTGATGGTGCTCGGTGGATTTATTAGCAACTGGAAAAAACAATAGAAGGGATCTGTTGTAATCCCTTTTCCCCATTTTTTTACTATTTTTTTTTTTAATTATGTAGTTTAATTCTGCAGAGTCCATTTCTTGTTATTTTAATACAACAGAAAAATAAATAAAAGTTTTAATATAAAAATAAAGAAAATTTCAAAATTGGTATTGGGAATATGTCCATTTAGGGAAGTAACATATCATTTAGCGTATCAAAAATTCACCTTTATTTAAATAATGGTGGAAAAATTCCACTAAACCAGTATCTACTTTACCATTATTTAAAACTTCCATAACATCCATTAATTGATAGTTTTTCATGATCTCTTTTTTCAGATGTTTACCCACTTTGAGGCGGCTGATACCATCAGGCTTTAAAATACCATGAATTAAAGAGTTAACATTTTGGTATCTGCGTTTGGATAGGGTTTTCCACTGGTCACCTTCAATCCAACTATCTGGATGTTTTTTCAGGAACTTTGATGTGTTGTCTTTATCCCATATTGCAGGTCCGTTGCGTTTTTTGAAGGCTGGAAGACTCCAAGTGTTCATTTCCATGAGAATGGCAACCGTTTTAGTATTATTTTCATTTCCCTTTTGGTTAGTAGGTTTATCACTGCCTGCTTCTTCATCCATAGCATCGGCATTGCTCCAGGAATCACTCCCTAAAACACTGAAATCATCAGTTTCAATGATTTTCACCAATGATTTCTCAGTCTTCCTGATCTGAGGGTGCAGAGCATCTGATGGAATATCCGGAGCAGGGAAACTTAGGATAATGGTGGTGGTTTCTCTTAGGCTAAATTCTTCCAGAATATCTTTTTTATTGTATTCTATTACTTTAGGATAGAAATAGGATTTTATAGGATTCTCAAGGAAATTACCTGCAGCTATAACAAATTCAGACATTTTTTGAAGGGTGAGTGCAGCGGATACATTTCTATTTTCATCAGTAGGGTCCACTACAACCAGTGGATCGTTGAATAGTTTTCCAGTTCCATAATCCATAAGATCTATCTGGTAGTCTGGTTTCCAGTCATCCCAGGCTCCCTGGAGAACATCCAAGAAGGAACCGTAATGAATAACCAGCAATTCACATAAATAACCAGAAAAACCCCCTACCTTAAATTCAGACCCATAAGTTCCCACCATCTGCATGAAACGTTTCAGTAGGCGAACTTCTTTCTCCTGATCAGTTTTCAGGTTTTGCACCACGTACTGGGTGTGGAGAAGGGTTCGGTCCACTGCTGATTTAAGTTCATGGGAATGTTTGATGTCATAGCAGGGAACCAGGTCAACCTGATAACCCTGAATGGTTCCAGTTAGGTAAGGGTGGGATGCATATCGCTCTTCATATCTCCCATCCACCTGTTTTATGCATTTTTCTGCCAGTTCCAGACCCCTGGATTTCAAATCATCCAGGGAAGTGGTTAAGGGAAACTTGATAAAAATGTCAATATCCAAGTCTTTATCACCATTACTACTACTGGAAATCCAGGTATTTTTAGCTACAGAACCAAGCAACACAGCTTCTGCTGAGATGTCCTTGTTTTGAGCAGTAAAGTTAATTATTCCCATTAATTTTTTTGCTAAATCATGAACTTTTTCTTCCTCTTCTTGGGAGGGTTCTATATCCTTCAGGATAGAGTTAAAATCAATCAATTATAATACCTCTAAATTTCTTTTTATTTTATATAGTTAAAAAGTTTGTAAATAGGGATCAGATGAAAAAATCCTTAACATCAGTGTAGATGGGTCCCACTGGAGTGAGTTCACTTTTTTTCAACACCAGTTTTTCCACAGTCATCTGGCCAATTTCAATTTCCTCTAAGTCTTTGATCATATCTGCCAAAAATTCCTTGTTACGAGCACCTTTTACCCGGGATATGGTTAAATGGGGAATGTAACTGCGTTCCTTCTTAAAACCCATTTTCACAAATTCCTCATCCAGATCCTGTTGAAGGGTTGAAAATTTACCAGGATCTTCAACTCCCAGCCAGATAACCCTCATATATTCCATGTGGGGAAATACTCCAATTCCTTTTATATGTAAGGGGAAAGATTGGTAATTTTCTAGTTTATCCTCCATAATACGGGTTATATTTTCAGTTTGTGACTCATTGATGTCACCGAAAAATTTGAATGTAAAATGCAGATTTTCAGGCTCCACCAGCTTTAAAGGAGCATCAGTTTTCATGAGATCTTTTTGTACCTTCTGTATTTTGTAAGATAACTGACTATCCACATCAACTGCTATAAATGCTCTCATACTACCACCTTTGATTGTATAACACTATTATTTTAATAAATGAATTCTATTCCAATTAAATAGTATTATTAATAAGAAAACTACTCTAATGGAAAGTATTCATCCAAGATCAATTACTAGTTATGTTTCTAACCAATAATAAGATTTTTTATTCTATCCAAACTCTCCTGTGGAGTTTCCACAGTATTAAGCAAATAAACATCAACGGACTGGAACAATTCCCAGAAGAACTCCTGGCGAATTTGAAGTTTACGCTCATCCCTCACTAACTGATGGGGATTACAGAAATCCTTCTCCAGCATAAACTCTAATGCTTCATCAGCCTTCAATTTCCTAAAAGGACGATGGGAGATGTCTCTTTCTAAAAGAACAACTGTTTTCAGGGTGCTGCTTTCACGTACCCTTCTTTTAAACAGAGTGTTGACATCTGATATTCCCCTGCCCCTCTCATCCAGATGAACCTGTTTTACTGCTTTAGAAAATTCTTTCCAAACATCTGCTAGATCATCACGGATATATGAATTCTTTTCTGATGAATAAACCACTGAAGCATTGCTTAACAATCTGGTGAAGAACCAGTCATCAGAAATGTAATTATAATCCTTCTTCTGCAGTAATCCATAAGTTAAAGTTGTTTTTCCAGTTCCTGGAGGGCCTATTATGGCCATGCCATGACCACCGCGGTCTACCACGGATCCATGCACGGAGTAACGGGGGTGTTCAGAATGGTATTCCTCGAAAAAGTCGGATATGGCTGCCAGGGCAATGCTTTTAATCCAGCCATAATAGTCGCAATTTTTAATGATACAGGTCTTGGAAACAGGTTCATAGAATACATGAAGGTCTCCCCCATCTTCAACTGAGAAGATCTTAGCATGGGGCCGGATATCCTCATTCATGAACTTGAAGTTATCTTCCCATTCCTCTTTAAACTCCTCATTATCGGTAAGGAGTTTAACACAGGCTCCGTGGATATTTGCCTTTCTTTCAAATTGAACCCTACCACCCAGTTCTTCCAACACTTTATCTTTCATTTTTTGGCTAGTAATATCCACTTTGTAATCTGACATTTGTTATCTCCACAAATTGTCTAATGTAGTTATTGTGTTTTGAGAGTATTATCTTATTCAGTTCATCAACCTATTCTTTATAGTCATCACCTTTGGTAATAAAACTTTAAAGGTGATACCGGCATTTGCAAAGTAAGATATTGATGCACCCCTGTTTCCGGTTGATGCACAGCACACAGAATTTGCACACAGTTTAATTGTCTTAGTAATTTAAATGGATGACTCACGGTTTTTGAAAGATCCGGTTAGAATGGTATGGTTATGTTTTTAAAAAACTTCAGATCGAACTTTGTTCCTGATCTTTTTGATAAAAAAAGGGGAGTGGCATCTTTTTCCAGTTAAACTCGCCTGGTTGGATCATCTATAGGATAAAAAATCCAGTATTTCCAGTACCAGGATTGTTCTTGTATAAAATCAGCTATTAAAATAAGTTTCCTTAATTTTTTTATAGATATTTATCATGTCCAGGGAATCTTCACATTCACGGCTGTAGGTAATCTTATTTGGATGATAATTATTTACCACACGGGAAACACTGTAGTTTTTTGGCGTTAAACATTTAATATATTCCCATATAAATCATTAAGTTATTAATATGTGCCTTTTTGAACCTTTCAGAGTATGTGCATATGTTTTCATACTTATTGTATGTAAATTTTGATCCACTATGGCTCTGTCAAAAACTTGGGGGTTAAGAGTCAAAAACCTTTTTCTGGTGTAGGATTTCTATTCTGATATTTATTCGCGACATTGCGCCTTTTTTAATCTTCATTATTCTTTTAATACTTTTAGGAAAGGTTTTTTGGAATTGATTTTCCAATTTATTTGAAGTTCGTTCAATATTTTCATCTAAAAGGTACGAAAAGTATGTTTTGAAGTAAGGCATTAACGAATCCATGATAATTGATTGAATAACCTTTGAATAATCTTTTATTTGATTTAATATTTCATCCATTCGGGTTCTAGCTTCTTTAAATGATTGAATATTAAATAAACTGAATATTTCTAGTTTTTCTTGCCTTATATTCTCTAATTCCTCATCAGACAGTTCATTATCTCGTATGTATTCTTTTATTTTCTTATTTATGTTTTTAAACACATGAAATAAACACCATTGATACTTAAACTCTAATCCTTCAATTATGGGTTTATATTTTTCATCTAAATCGCTTGTTATGGCTATTTTCTTTTGATTTCTGGTGGATTCCTCTAAAAACTTTTTTATGTTCGTGGAATTCTCTTTGGAGTATATTTCATCAGCAACGATAATATTCTGTTTGCTGTCGAATAAAGCGAAACGGTAATTCCAAAAACCGTTAAGCTTAATCCATTCCACGTCAAAAATGTAATAACCACTATAACGATTTTTTACTTCTTTTTTAGGGATTTCATATCCAAGTATCCAGTTTTCAATTGTTTGTCTTGAAATACTGATTCCTGTGTCTTTTTTAATTTTATAAGCAATTTTACGGATTGATCCAAAGAATAAACCAGCTAATTCAACGCATTTTTCTTTGAATTCATTTGAAAAGTTACTATTATCATCGACAATGTCTGATATATCTGTTTTAAACTTTTTACCACATTTTTTACACTTGTACATTTGAATTTCAGCGTTAACAATTCCTTCATCATAAAAATAAAGTTTTCTTTCTTTAACTCCATTTTTAATCACAGATTTACTGAAACACCCCGGACAAAAAGGAACCAGCACCTCAATATGAAAAATATCCTTTTTATACCAAGTATTCAACGATTTAAATACGTTATTATCTTTTTCAACCGATTTTAAATGATTTTCCTCATATTTCGATAAATCTTCACAAAAATAGGAAAGTTTATAACCCTGATCAGACAAGTTACCAACTGGAGCAAGTATTTTTTCTTTAGTCATGAAAATTACTTTGCTCCACTTAATATAAAAGTTTTTAGGTTTTTATTTCAGAAAATAAGAAATTTTAACAGAATAAAAAAAAATTTATTTATCGAAAATGGAAAATCAAAAACCATCAAGTTTTTGACAGTGCCCCACTATCTGCCGTCCAATGCAATATAATATCATAGATTTTTTTCACAGCCATGATACTAACAATATAAACTATTAGTGTAAAACTATTTGCACAACACTATAAACAAACTGTTCAGGGTCTCATAATGCTTTATGATCCATTATTGTATAAAAACCCCTAAATAACCATATAAACTTACCAAATAGACAAAAACACACTAAATCAAGATCCGAAATCAGAATAGTTTATAAAAATTCAAGTTTTCTTGAAAATTATTGTTAAAATCACATATGAGATAAAAAAGACGATTTTTCTCATGTTTTAAGATTAAAGTGAAATTTTGGACTTGTTATTATTATTAAGTCTAAAATAAAGTACTAAGTAATAAACAAAAGCATATCGAAAGTTTTATAAATAGAGGTAGACCTCTACCTATAATTATACTTGGATTTACTTGAGATGGTTTTTCCTGAAAAATTACTGTTGATCGTATAAACAATCTCAAAGAATTCTCGGATAACTAAATCAGTAGAGGTTATAAAATGGTAGAAGAAAGTTCAAGAAAGATGAATTATAGATGGACAACTAAGGATATTATGGTCACTGCCATTATATCAGTGGCAATGGGATTTATTTTTATTCCTATAAGTTATTTAAATGGTTACACTGCTTCATTTCCATTAATATTGGCAGCAACTCAAGGAATTTGTTTTTTTCCTACTTTAATGATTATTTATCTCATACGCAAACCTGGAGTTGCCTTATTTTCCACTTCTGTATGTATGTTGATAACAGTCCCTTTAACTCCTTGGGGTCTAGCTATGTTGTTAGACATACTAACAATTGGGGTGCCACTGGAAATTATTTTCTTGGTGACACGTTACAAGAATTTTAAATTATGGTATATGATGTTAGCAGGAGTTATTACCAGTGGCCTCCAGGCGGTCTTGTGTTTTGTCATGTATGGTATGGGAAACATGACTATATTGCTTCAAATAATCTTTTTCATTGAAGCCCTAATTAGTGGAGCGTTATTAGGGGGTTTAGTGGCAAAATTGATCGGTGATGTGATATTCAAGACAGGGGTTATATCTAAAGGTTCAGAAAACGTCGATTAAAAAAAAATTGTCTAAAAAGATTATATTACTATTTTATCCATTTTTTTGGAAAAAGTTCTAAAAAACAATAATCAACGAGTGAAATATATGGAATCTTTGATTGAAGTCAATAATTTAAGTTTTAAATATGAAAATAATTCCAAAAATTCTCTAAAAGGAATAAATCTTGAAATAAATAAGGGGGAAGTGATTCTTCTTTTAGGTCCTTCTGGTTCTGGTAAAAGTACCCTAGCACTAGCCCTTAATGGCATAATTCCTCATACAATCCCCGGAAAAATGAATGGCACAGTCAGTTTTCAAGGTCAAGATAATAACCAAACACCCGTTTATGAGATCACACAAAAAATTGGAATTGTTTTCCAGGATCCAGAGGCACAGTTTGTTTCCCTGAATGTGGAAGAAGAACTGGTTTTTGGAATGGAAAATCTGTGTTACAGTACAGAAGAAATGGAAGAAAAGATAATTGATTCTCTTAAAAAGGTGGACATGCTTGATTATCGTTATAGAAATGTTTATAGTCTTTCCGGGGGAGAAAAACAGAAAATATTATTGGCTGCATTGATGGCTTTCCGCCCTTCGGTATTCATTTTCGATGAGCCCACAGCCAACCTGGATCCTGTTGGAACATTGGAGTTCTTTAAAACAGTTGAATCTCTTAAAAAAACAGATGAACACACTATCATTATTATAGAGCATAAACTTGATGAACTAATCCATTTAGTCGATCGGGTAATTGTAATGGGAAAAGAAGGAGTTAAGTTACTGGAAGGAACACCATATGAAGTATTTGGTGAAAATTCAGACTTACTTATAAAAAATGGCATATGGATCCCTCAAACAGCTTTATTAGCCCATAAACTAGTTCAAAATAATATTAAACTTAACAATATCCCTTTGAGCATAGATGAAGCTTATAACTCTTTTAAAAAGTTCAAACCATTGGGTAATGGTTTAAAAAGGGAGAATTGCACCGAGTTGACTCATCATTCCAGTCCTGTACTTGACATACGTGATCTTTCATTTGCCTATGATGATAAGGAAGTATTAAAAAATCTTAGTTTAAAAGTACACAAAGGCGACTTTTTGGCCATAATTGGTGCTAATGGGGCTGGAAAAACTACTTTGGCCAAAAATATAGTGAATATTATCCACCCTCCCTCTGGTAAAGTATTTGTGGAAGGAAAAGACGTTTTAAAGATTCCTACAGAAGAGCTATGTCATAAAGTTGGTTACGTTTTCCAGAATCCAGAGCATCAATTTATTAAAAACACGGTAGAAGAACAATTAACTTTTGGACTCCAATCAAGGGGCTTTCCATCAGAAAAGATTGTTAACTGGTTAGACTCTACACTGGAAAAGTTCAAAATAAAACAATATGCTAAATCGAGTCCATATATGTTGAGTCATGGTCAAAAACGCCTTTTGAGTGTAGCCACCATGTTAACGTTGGGACAGGATATTCTGATACTGGATGAACCTACCTTTGGTCAGGATCTTAAAAGTTCCAATGAACTTTTAACATTTCTAAAAACTCTCAATGAGCTGGGAAAAACCATTATTATCATAACCCATGACATGAATATTGTTGCTAAACATGCTCAAAATGTCCTTGTGATGGCTGAAGGGGAAGCTATATTCAATGGATCTACACATAAACTCTTTAAAAATAATTCAATACTTAAAAAAGCCAGATTAACCATACCTCCATTGTTACAATTGTCTGTTAATCTATCTCAGTATTATGAAGGTTGGAATGGAATGGCTACTGTTGAAGAATACGTAAACGCATTAAAACCATTAAAACAAAATTGATGATTCCTATGAAATTCATTTATCACGACAACGATTCCTTTTTAAACAGACTTAACCCTTTGAGCACGGTTTTTGCAGCCTTACCCTTTTTTACTTTACTTTGTTTTATTAACAGTATATGGCCACCCATTGCTTTTATAGTCCTAAATGTTTTTATAATATTTGCACTGGGAAAGGTTCCCTTAACTACATTTTTTAAGCTTTCAATTCCTGTCATTATATTGTCCCTATCACTTTTTGTATTCTACTTATTAGGAGCAAGACCAGAATTAACTGCTGGTTCGCCTGTTTTATTTACTATTGGTGCGTTAAATATTTATCAGGCAAGTTTCATGGCAGGAGTGGCAATTGCATTGAGAATTTATGCATTATTACTATTTTCATTTCCTTTCGTTCTCACTACGGAACCAAGTAACTTTATCCGCTCACTGATACAAAACTTGAAAATTCCTTATAGGTTCAGTTACGGTGTATTGGTGGCTTTCAGATTTGTGCCAATGATGGAAACTGAGTTTAATGTCATTAGATCTGCCCATAAAGTAATGGGAATTTCTGAAAAAAAAGGAATTCAAAGTTATTTTGAAAAAATAAAAAGATATAGTATCCCTATTATTGTGAATGCTATAAGAATAGGAGAAAGAACAGCTTTGTCCATGGATGGACGTGCTTTCGGTGCATTTGATGAACGTACTTATTTCCGTAAAATGGAATTTAAATCCATTGATTGGGTATATATTTTTTCCTATTGGAGTGTATGTACGATCATCTTGTTAGTTTTGTATAATTTTGGTTTGATTGGAGACATTGGAGTTTACTATGGGAGCCTTGGTGGGTGACTCACAAATGTTTAGAATCATATCAGGTTTGTTTGCTATCTTTAGTTTTAATTAGGAGTTTTTGTACCATGGAAATAGAAAGATAATAAACATCAAAATAGATGGAAACGTCTAAATATCTTATGGAAAAGGGTTAAACTATTTTTTAGATTTTTTAGCAGTTGATCTCATTAAACAGATAAAAAATAAAAAAAAGCGCGGAATTGAAATAATTTTAGGTAATACATTGGTGGTTCAATGGAAGAAAATAATGTTAAATCAAATGAATCTGGTTTAAACGGATTAAAACGTTTATTGGAAATTGCAGGAACTAAAAAATTATTGCTCTTTGCATCTACTATTTATTCAGTAATCAGTGAATTGTTAGCATTAGTTATTTTTTTTGTTATTTATTTAGTGTTGGTTAAATTAATAAATCCTCCTATAGAGTGGAGTTATATATGGAATTTAATTGAAATAGCGGTTATAGCATTAGTAGGTCGATTAATCCTTAAATATGCTTCAAGTACCTTGTCTCATATAGTTGCGTTTAATATATTGTATGAATTGAGAGTGAAGATTACAGAACATTTAGGTACCTTGAACATGGGTTATTTCAACAAACACAACATTGGATCTCTGAAAAAGATTCTTAATGAAGATGTAGAAAAAATAGAACTGTTTATAGCTCATCATATCCCAGATATTGCAACTGGGGTCGTTTCACCGTTGATAACCGTTATATTTTTATTTTTTTTTGATTGGCGTTTGGCCCTGGCTACAATCGTGCCGTTGCCATTGATATTTATCGCATGGAGTTTCGCTTTCTCTAATAACAAAAGTGAAATGAAAAAGTACCATACGGCAATGGAAAACATGAATAATACTATAGTTGAGTATGTTCGTGGAATGTCGGTGATAAAAATATTTAATCTGACTGTACAATCATTTACCAGGTTCCAAAGCACGGTTTATGCTTTTCGTGATTGCTGTAATGACTGGACAGAAAGATCCATTACTCCTTGGGCAGTGTTCATTGCTCTTTTAGGCTCACCATTACTCTTCATTTTACCGGTGGGTGTTTGGTTGTATTTATCTGGGCAACTTCAACTACCTGTTTTTATATTATTTTTAATCGTGGGCGTGGCGTATATGAAACCAATCTATCAACTGGTTTTTGTAAGCGGAACCCTGGCCCAGATAACTGAAGGAATTTCTCGTATTGACGCGATTTTAGAACGAAAAAGTTTGCCTGAGCCTGCAAATCCTAAATTTCCTGAAAACTATTCTATAGAATTTCAGGATGTGGATTTTGCCTATGATAAAACACAAGTAATCTATGATGTGAACTTCAAAATTGATGAAGGAAAAATTTTTGCACTCGTAGGCCCTTCTGGATCTGGTAAAACCACCATTGCAAATTTAACAGCCCGTTTATGGGATATTGAAAAGGGAAGAATACTGATTGGAGGTATAAATATTAAAGACATTCCTCTTGATTATTTAATGGATAAAATGGCTCTGGTTTTTCAAGATGTGTTCATTTTCAGTGATACTGTACTGGAAAACATCAGAATGGGTCGTGAAAATATGACTGAAAAAGAAGTAATAGCTGCGGCTAAGGCGGCCAATATCCATGATTTCATTAAAAACGAACTACCTGCAGGTTACGATACTTTAATTGGTGAAGCAGGTGTTCATCTCAGTGGAGGTGAAAAACAACGTATTTCTCTGGCCAGAGCAATTCTTAAGGATGCACCTATCGTGATCCTGGATGAAGCTACGGCATTTGCTGACCCTGAAAATGAGGTAAAAATCCAGGAAGCATTCAGTGAACTTTTAAAAAACAAAACAGTGTTGATCATCGCTCATCGCCTTTCCACCATCACTGATTCGGACCAAATAATGGTATTAGATGAAGGTAAGATTGTAGAAATGGGAACGCACAACAAATTACTTAAAAATATGCAACTATACTCGGAAATGTGGGAGTCACACAATTCTGCTAAAAAATGGACCTTTAAATCCACAAAAATAGAGGGAGATGTGATTTGAATGTTTAATTCGGTTAAAGTTATTACTTCCGGTGAAAAAGGTAAACTATACCATGTAATTGGGTGGAATATCCTGCAAACTATGTTTAAAGGAGCTCCCTATGGAATACTTTTCATGGTTTTAGTGGAACTTTTTGCACCTATTGTACACCAGAAACCCATAAACACGGAATTTATTACCATGTTGATTATAGGGCTTTTCATAACCCTATTGATTCAGATAGTGGTGGGTAAAAAGGCATATAAATCGGCATATATCACAGCTTATTCATTGTCTGCTGAAACCCGCTTAAAATTAGGGGAACATTTGAGAAAACTTCCACTAAACTTTTTTAAAAGACGTGACCCTGGTGATGTCACTTCACTGTTACTCCAAGATATGACAATGGTAGAAGATGTGTTTAGTTATTTGTTTCCTGATTTTGTGAGTTCGATTGTACTGGCAACATTTATAAGCATATTCTTTTTCGTTGCAGATTGGAGATTGGGTATTATTATTTTAATTTCTGTGAGTATAGCATGTATCTGCCTTAAATTAGCTATGAAATTACTTAGTTATTTTGGTAGAAAACAACTTAGATCCAGAAATGCTGCAGTTTCTAGGATGATGGAGTATCTGGTGGGAATAAAAGTTCTCAAAGGGTACAATCAAACAGGCAACAAGTTCCAACGTATGGAAAAATCCTTTGGCAAACTAAAAAAGGATAGTATATCGTTGGAAGGGATCCCTGTTCCTGCCATATTTATATGTTTTGCGGTGCTGGAAATTGGGTTTTTAGCTATTCTATTTTTTGGAATTCAATTTATAGAAAATGGAACTTTGAGTGTTTTAACATTCATTTTCTTCCTTATATTGGGTAATGCATTTTATGAACCTCTCAAATCTTTAAGTCTATTCTTTGGAAAGATAAGGTATATGAGTATGGCTGCTGATCGTGTTGTGGCGACTTTAAATACTAAAATTCTTCCAGAACCAGTAGATGATATGAAAATTGAAAGTTTCGATATTAAATTTGAAAATGTAAATTTTAAATACCAAGATACAAATGTAATAAAAGATTTGAGCTGTTATATTCCTGAAAAAAACATCACGGCACTGGTGGGGCCTTCTGGATCTGGTAAAACAACTATAACCAGTTTAATTGCCCGGTTCTGGGATGTAGATTCTGGTAAAATAATGATTGGTGGGAAAAATATTAAAGATATAAAAAATGAACACCTTCTCGCCGGTATGAGTATGGTTTTCCAGGATGTTTACTTATTTAATGATACTATATACAACAATATTAAGATTGGTCGTGTAGATGCTTCTCCAGAGGAAGTTTATGAGGTGGCAAGGCAGGCGAACTGTCATGATTTCATTCAAAAATTACCTGATGGTTATAATACAATGGTTGGTGAGGGAGGATCAACTCTTTCTGGTGGTGAAAAACAACGTATATCTGTTGCTCGTGCAATATTAAAGGATGCACCCATTATCCTCCTGGATGAAGCCACTGCGTCACTTGACCCTGAAAATGAAAGTAAAATCCAGGCAGCTATCAGAAAGCTGGTGAAATCCAAAACCGTGGTGGTGGTAGCACATCGTCTTTACAGCATATCAGATGCTGATCAGATCTTAGTGATTAAAGGAGGTAAAATCGTCGAACAGGGAAAACATGAGGAATTACTGGAAAATGGTGGAACATATTATCGTATGTGGGAGGAACAGCAGAAAGCACATGGATGGAAATTTGGGATGGATGATAAGGGATGTTATGGAAGTAAAGAGATTAGGGATTATCTTTAATCATACTATTGTTCAGGGGATTGTCTTCATTTTCTTTTTTTTATCAGCTTAAAATTAAAGAAAAGATTGGAAAAAAATAAACGGAAAATAAACATAATAATCTAAAAAATAAAAAACTACCTAAACCGATTCTCCAATATGGTATAGTAGTTATGGATTATTTCAGATTGATCTTGTAATCCCAACTGATCTTGTAATAAAAAGGTATAGACTAGTTAAAATCATTCAAAAGAGGTTACTTATAATTGGAGATGTAATAAATGGGAAAATTTATAAAAAAAACGAGAAAAGAAAGGGTAGAAGAAATACTTTCTGTTGCTACTGAAGTTTTTTTAGAAAAAGGTTATCAAAATACTACCATGGAAGATATTATCAATTCTACCACTCTTTCCGTAGGGGGATTCTATTATTATTTCCACAGTACCAAAGAGATATTTTTTGCAATCATAGAGCAAAAAGGTATGGAACAGATAGAATTTATGCATGATTTGGAAACAGAAGGAAAGAATAAAAATGAAATTATTGAGGAGATAAGTGCTAAACTGGCAGAAATGGTCTTGGAACAATATGATGAGCGTACATTGTACTTCATGGCCGTATCTGAAATAATTAATGATGCTGAATTTCGCGGCATTTTGGATAGGATTAATGAAAAGTCTTTGGATAAATTAAATGAGTTTATATTAGAAAAATTACCTGATGTGGATGCTAAAATGTTAAAATGCAGGTTAGAATTTATTATTAGTGTTATCCACGCAATGTCTTTCTATTGTCATATATATAATGAAGAAGATCTTTACAATGAAAACTTAAGTAATATCAAAAATATGGTTGTCCGAGCATTTTCTGGAATATAAATTTAATGGAATTATGTCGAAAACTTGTATAATGGATAAAATTTCCCATATTACCTTTATTCTTCCAAATGGATTTCTCAATTATTTTTTCTAATACGTATCTAAAAACCCACCGAAGACCCATCAGTGGTTCCGTTAGATTAGTTAATCAGTACCTGTTAATTTTTAGGCGTCAGTGTGGGTTTAGCTTATGATTCCCCACGATCACATTTTTTAAAGTACTTTTTCCTAATGTAGAGATGTTAAGGGACATATATGGTAAAACTCAGTGAAATTTACACAATAATCAGTTGATTTAAGCTATTAAAGCATTAAAAAATATGGTATGGCAAATAATGATAAGGGAAATAAAAAAAATCCCCTAATAATCTTTTTTTATTTTTCGATGATGGTCTCTTCAATGGCCATTCCAAAGTGCCGGGCATTGGGGTCCAGGTAGATCATTACTTTATCCCCTACCTTCAAGTCTGCCACGGATATGGGTTTGCCATTTTCTGTAACCAGGCGTATGGTTTCGGCATTCTGGAGTAAGGTGCGTAAAACAACTCCCTCATGTTCTGCTTCAATCAGCATCAGGGGTCGTTTTTCTATTTTAACCCGTCCCACTATGGCTGTTTTGGTGTTGCCTTCCTGGTCCACAGTGAGAACTTCATCTCCAGTTTCCAGTTCTGAGAGATATTTGGTCTTGTTACCAGGGGTCATGACATAGGCGTGCACTGGGCCGGCGTTAACCCGGAAGGGTCGTGATGCAACATATTCACTTTCCATGGATTCACTGTGCACCAGAAACAGTCCCTGGGAGTATGATCCCACCAGCATGCCTTCACCTAACTGCATCATGGAACAGGTGTCCACACAGACCCGGTCTCCAATCCCCACAGGTTCCACCTTAGTTATCTTAGCAGGTTTCATCTGGTAACTTTCACTCTGTATCTTTTCAATTAACTCGGCTACCTTTTTTATCTGATTTACCTCTTGGGGACAGAGCAAGATTCCATCGGTTCCGTGTTCCATGGTTTCCAGGGCTAGTTTAGCTTCATCATAATCTGCAACAGCAGCAATGATTTTCACCTTTTCTTTCTGCAGATCAGCAATGATATTCTCCAGTGGTATCACTTTCCAGTCACGGCCCATCAGTATAAGGTAATCAGTTTCTTTTCCCAGGACTGAAGCCAGTTGTTCGTGCTTTTTACTGGTGATCTCCACATAGGAGGCTACCTTTTTATTCATTCTTTTCAATCTTTTAACTGCAGACAGGTCTTTGGATTCTGATAGTTCATCGGGTATTTTGAGGGTGCCGTCTCCTTCACTGTTTCGACCGGTCATTACAATATCAGAGCCTTCGCTATCAGAGATGATCTTCACATTACCTAACCTGCGAATGTTGTCCACATCAGTGAAGTCAACTATGTGGTCTATCCCGGATTCCAGGGCGGTGGTTATGAACTGTTTTTTGTCATCCCACACATTGCCTTCTGCCATTATCCATGCAAATTTCATAATTTTGACCTTCTAAGAATATTTTAATCCATCAGAGGATGGATTTATCCATTTAGGAGTTCATTGGTTAAGGAAGTTATTTATCTATTTAGGAGTTCATTGGTTAAGGAAGTTATTTATCCATTAAGGACTTCATCGGTTTAGGGAGTTATTTATCCATTAAGGACTTCATCAGTTTAGGGAGTTATTTATCCATTAAGGACTTCATCGGTTTAGGGAGTTATTTATCCATTAAGGACTTCATCGGTTTAGGGAGTTATTTATCCATTGAGGATTTTCAGGGCTTCATCCACATCCAAGTCATTGTGGACAATTTCAGCAATGGCCCGGGTGGTTTTCTGTGGTGATTTGGCCTGGAAGATGTTCCTGCCTATGGCCACTCCAGCTCCCCCAACATCTACAGCATTTTTAACCATTTCCAGTAATTCACGGTCTGTTTCTACACGGGGGCCCCCGGCTATTACCAGGGGTACTGGACATCCATCGATAACTTCTTTGAAGGTGTCAGGGTCTCCAGTGTAGTTGGTTTTTATTATGTCGGCTCCCAGTTCAGCACCGGCACGGGCTGCCAGTTTAACCACTTCAGCATCGTGTTCGCTGTCGATTTTTTTGCCTCTAGGATACATCATGGCAATGAGGGGCATTCCCCAATCATCACATATCTCGGAAATGCTTCCCAGGTGCATTAACATTTCAGGTTCCATCTTGGAACCCACATTTACATGCACGGATACTGCATCTGCTCCCATCTGGATGGATTTCTCCACAGATGTCACCAGCACCTTATGATCTGGATCTGGTCCCAAGGCGGTGCTGGCAGAAAGGTGAATGATCAATCCAATGTCTCTTCCGTAACCTCGGTGTCCAGTGCCAACCATTCCCTTATGCATTATTACAGCATTGGCACCACCACTGGCCACTTCATCAATAGTCTCTGCCATTTTTATTATTCCATCCACGGGTCCTATGGATACACCATGATCCATAGGTACGATAACACATCTACCGGTTTTTCGATTGATTATCCTTTCAATCCTGATTTTTTTTCCTATCATGAGCACCCTCCTGTTTATAATTTTGAAGACCAGAGTTTAAGTTCTTTTAATCTTGATGGGATGCCGTCATCTCCACTGGACTCCAACCATCCCTTGTTGGATTTGATGATTTCAGAACTTGACGCTGAGTGCAGGAAATCTAAAAGTCCCCTATTTCTAATTATGGTTTCACGAGGTTTTAAAGTTGATGACCATATGAAGAATACTTTGAAGGTAGTGTCTGGATGGTAACCACCACCAAGATCAATTGATAGAACATCACAACCACCTATCTGGTTGACCTTTTTTGCTACTTCTTCCAGGGTTTCATGGAGACGCACATCACCCTTAATAAATTCAATTGAACCAGTTTCCTCTTCCATCAGTTCATTCATTTTTTTTTCAGACTGAGAGCCTTTATCCAGAGCTATGATTTTCCCATGGGGTGCCTTTCGGGCAATTATGCGGGTTGAATTTCCTGTATGGCATCCTAACTCCACCACAACGTCATCTTCCTTAATTATATTTTTTAGAACTTCCCTATAAACTTTAATATCGTAAACAATTTTTATCATATACCTTCAAAACCCCTTCTTTTGGAAAACACCTTTTCACATTCCATAATTGATTTTCACTTAAATAATATGTTATTTTCATCTAAAAATTAATATATTGAATAAGTTATAATATTCTATATAGATATAACAAGTTTCATAATTTCCAATTATTCTCTGTTGGAGGAGTTAGTATGGCAGCAGATGAAAAAGAAGAGTTAAAAAAACAGGTTGATGAACTTTACCAGGAAAGAATTAATCTGGAAAAAGAGATCAACGATCTCAATCTCATTAAAATAGAAAAATTAGAACTTATCAATGAAGAATTGGAAAAAAAATCGGAATGGATGGATAAAGAAAGATTGAAGGCTATCAAAGAACGGGATAATCTTTTACGTAAAGTACGTCATTCCAATGATAAAAACTGGAAAAATGCATTTAAAATGATTTCAATATTGGGTGTGCTGGACTTGGTGGTTGTTCCTCTCGTAATCAAACTCCTTGGAATACCCCTGCAGTGGATATTTGTGTCCATGGGCCTGGTGACCTTCTTTGGGATAATATTGATAACCAATTACATGTCGGGAACATCCCCATTCAACACTGGAGAAATCAGGAAAGCTTTAACTGTTTCTCTTATAACTGTGTACCTGGCATTTGTACCCCTTATGGCATTTGGTATTTTTGCATTCCCTACCGGGGCCTCAGCACAGACCATTGTCACCAACTTCACCTGGATCATTGGTGCGGTCATTGTACTTTACTTCGGTACCAGACCCATAGAAGAGTACATCAAAAAAATGAATCCAAAATAAGCCTAATCTGTAAATAGATTAATATAATTAATTATTTTTTTTAATCTTATACTATTTTTTTTTAATTGGGGAAGTAATTTTAATTTAATAACATGAATTCATTAAACTGAAAGGCCATTAAACTAAATACCCTTAAACTGAAAGGCACAGATAAATTAGAAAAGATTTAATTTATTTTGCTGCACTCACACCAGCCACATAACCTGTTGAAAACGCCTGTTGCAGATTATAACCTCCCCTACCACCACACCCTGAAATGATTTCACCAGCAAAGTATAACCCCTTTACCAACTTTGATTCCATGGTCTGAGGATCAATTTCCCTTTTGGAGACACCACCACAGGTAACCATGGCTTTATCCATGGGCAGGTGGCCGTATAAAGTTATTGGAAGGGATTTTAATACATCCTGTAGCTGCAGTCTCTCTTTTTTAGTGATCTGGTTGAGCTTTTTTTGAGGATCAATGGATTGAGTGTTTAAGATGGGGATAATCAGGTTATTGGGGAGGTGATGTTTCAGGTAATTTTTCAGACTTTTTTTAGGGTGTTCCTGGAAATCTTCCATCAACATGATTCCCAGAGCATCCTTCCTGATTTCTGGTTTAAAATCAATGTAAAGCTTTAAATCACCATGTTTTTCCATAAGCCCAACAATCACATGGCTCATATCAAGAATAATCGGTCCTGAAACGCCAAAATGTGTTAGAAGCAGGTTCCCGCGGGGTAAATCGATCTTTTTCCCACTGTGTCTTATGGTTAACCCCACATTTTCCAGGGTAACTCCCTTTAGTTGGTGAATCCATTCTTCACGCACCAACAATGGAACACCACCTGGTTTAAGGTCTGTTATGTTGTGTCCTAAAAATTTTGCAATGGTTAAACCATCTCCTGTAGATCCTGTGAATCCATAGGTCACTCCGCCAGTGGCAATGATTACCTTATAAGCATTTACCAATTCACCTTTAGTTGAAGCGAGTTTAAAAACATGGGATATTTTGTTAAGATGTTTTAACCGAAAATTACTGATAAGTTTAACTTTTTCTTCATTCAGGACTTTTTCTAGCACTTCCACAACTGATCTGGCTTTTTCAGTTATGGGAAAGATCCTTCCTTCCTGTTCTTCGGTTAATTCCAGATCATGCGTTTTGAAAAAATTCATAAGATCCTGATTGGAAAATTTACTGAATGCATCCCGGTAGAAAGAACCTCGCCTACCAAATTTTTCCAGGAAAACATCCATAGTTGCAGTGTTTGTAAGATTACATCTTCTGTTAGCCGTTAATGACAGTTTATAACCTATTTGATCGTTTTTCTCCAGGAGAATCACGTTTTTACCTTGCTGTGCCCCCTGTATGGCAGCCATGCATCCAGCTGGTCCTGCTCCAATTACAGCTATGTCATAAATCTTCATATTTTTATACAATTTTATTTTAATTATTATAACTCCATGTTTTATTCAATTTTTTTTAAAAAAATATGTTTATAGTAAAAAAAGAGTTTTTGTTTTATACTTTTTTAAATTTTTAATCTTTTAGAAGGTTTTTTTTCAATGTTTTAAGAAAGTTGAATATTATGGAGTCAACCTTCTCCTATCCCTTGGGAACAGCACGGTTTCCCGGATATTTTTCATTCCAGTGAGGCACATGGTGAATCTTTCAGCTCCCAATCCCCATCCTGCATGTGGTGGCATTCCATACTCGAATGCTGCCAGGTATCGCTGGAATGAATCTGGGTTCAATCCCTGTTTTTTAATCCGTTCCACCAGTAAGTCATGCTGGTGTACCCTGGTTGCTCCTGAAGATATCTCCAGGTCCTTGTACATCAAGTCAAAGGCGTAACTTTTATCTGGTTCATCTTCATGGGGCATTACATAGAATGGTTTGATATCAGTGGGCCAATTAGTTATAAAGTAGTATCCATCCATTGCTTCGCCTAAAGCCTTTTCAGCAGCACGGGAAAGGTCTTCCCCATATCGGAGGGTCACTCCTTTGGAGTTAACAAGATCGATCACTTCATCGTATTCAAGACGAGGGAATGGAAGTTTTGGAACTTCTAATTCAACCCCAATATCTTCCAGTTCAACCTGACAGTTCTCTTTAACCTTTTTGATGGCGTTTTGCACCAAATTCTCAAGAAGATTCATCACATCTTCGTCATTGGCGAATGCCATTTCCACGTCAATGGAGATAACCTCGTTCAGGTGGCGGAGTGTATCATGTTCCTCGGCTCGGAAGATGGGTGCAATTTCAAAGACCTTATCAAAACCAGATCCCATCATCATCTGCTTGTAAAGCTGGGGACTCTGACCCAGGAATGCTTCCCTTTCAAAGTAGGTGATAGGGAAAAGCTCAGTACCACCCTCTGTGGCTGAAGCAACCAGTTTAGGGGTGTTCACTTCAAGAAAACCGTTTTCTTCAAGATAAACCCTTATTGAGTGGAGCATTGTGCTTTTTATTTTAAATATGGCGCTGACTCCATGTTTTCGCAGGTCAAGAAATCTTGAATCCAGTCTGGTGTCAATTTCTGCCCGCACCTTCTCGGTGGGATCCAGAGGTAGTGGTTGTTCTGAGTTGTTGAGTAATCTGATCTCCTCTGGTATCACTTCAACACCTCCTGGTGCTTTTGGTGATCCCTGCACATTTCCCAAAACTGCCAGAACAGATTCTTTTCTAAGTTTTCTAAGTTCCCCAAATAGTTCTGGCGAGATTTTTTTGCTGGGAGCAGTGATCTGGGTAATTCCATCCCGGTCCCTGAGGAGTACGAATATTATTCCACCCAGGTCACGTATTTCATGAACCCAACCCATAAGGGTCACTGATTCACCATCCATTGTATCGTCGAGTTCTCGTGAGTAATGTGTTCTTCTCCAGTTTCCTAATGAATCTGTCATATATAATCACCGTAAAACGATTTTATATTCTTATTTTAATATATCACAACAAGTTGATTTTTATTTTCAGTTTTAATATAATAAACTAATCTTTATTACTTTTTAACATTACAAGATAAGTAATATAGTGCATTAAATCAGAATCATGAAGTATTCACAAAATGAATTATATTCAATGATATAATAAAATGCTGTAACTACTATTTGAATCTAGTTTTAATATAAATTGCCCTCTAACTTTTAAGAAATTTTAGTCAACAGAATACTTTTAGACACAAATTTTCGTCAACAAATTATTTTTACTCATCTGTGGTTTTTTTTAATTTCTCTTCATCTTTTTGAAAATTCAAGTCTTAATAACGGAAAATTCATTTTAATTTTCATCCAGACGTCTTCTAAATGACTCAGCATGTGCATATAATCCTTCATATTCTGCTAAAGGAATAACAACATCTTTAAGATTCTTTAAACCATCTCTTGTTATTTTCTGAACTGTTGGTTTTTTCAGGAAGGATTCTGTGGATAAACCAGAGTACATTCTGGCACAAAAGGATGTGGGCAGCACATGGTTAGTTCCTGAACCATAATCTCCCGCTGCAACTGGTGTTAAATTTCCCAGGAATATTGAACCAGCATTTCTGATATCTGGAACAATTTCCTCTGCATCTGAGGTCATGATCATGAGGTGCTCGGGTGCATAATCATTGGAGAAATCTACACATTCCTGGATGGTGTCAGCCAGGATGATTAACCCGTTCTGGGCCAGTGATTGTTCAATTATTTCGTTTCGTTCCATCTGGGGAAGATCTCGGGTAACGTTTTCCTTTACTTTTTGTGCCAGTTCTTTAGAAGTGGTTACTAGCACAGCTGCTGCCTGGGGGTCGTGTTCTGCCTGGGCCATGAGATCAAGTGCAATGAAATTGGGATTTGCAGTTTCATCAGCTATGATCAGCACTTCTGAGGGTCCAGCAGGAAATTCAATATCCACCTGACCGTAAACCATCTTTTTAGCAGCAGTCACGAAGATGTTTCCCGGACCAACGATTTTATCCACTGCCTGGATGGTTTGGGTCCCATAAGCCATGGCTGCAATGGCCTGTGCCCCTCCCACTCTGTATAATTTATCTGCACCAGCAATATAAGCTGCTGCCAGGACAACATCCTTTACTTTGCCATCTTTTCCTGGTGGTGTGCAACAGACTATTTCCTGTACTCCTGCTACTTTGGCAGGTATAACCGTCATCAAGATGCTGGAAGGATAAGCTGCTCTTCCTCCAGGTATATAACATCCCACCTTTTCCAGTGGACGCACTATCTGACCAGCAGTCACACCATCATCAACTTCCATTGACCAATCCAGGGGTAATTGAGATTGGTGGAATTTCCCAATGTTAAGGGCTGCTTTTTTGAGACTACCAATTAATTCGGGGTCTATTTTATTGAAACTCTCTTCAATATCTTCTTTACTCACCAATAACTCATTTAAATTGACACCATCAAACTTTTTAGTGTAGTGACGGAGTGCTTCATCTTGTCTATTTTTCACGTCACTGATGATATCTCCCACGGTGTTAATAACAGCGCTTGTGTCAGGCTGTGACCTTTCCAACAAGTTTACCCGTTTTTCATTTTTTAATTGGACGATTTTCATTTTATAACCATCGTACTTCCTAATTTATAATTTAAAGCTCTTTGTGAAGCCAGATTCCATTTTTTCAAATTCATTGATCAGTCAAAACCTTTATTTACAATCATGAGTAAACAGTAATTTACCCACTATGCCCTGTAATTAATTAATACTATATACCTTGGGCTTATGGTGTTATGGGTATAGTTTTTGGTACAAAGTTTATATATTCCTGTTGGTCGAACCTTAATTACTTAATTTACTAATCTGTAGGTGTCTGATAGATATGTACAAAGATGAGCTTATACAGTTGCATCAATTTTTGGTATACGTTTTAAAACATCTGGACAATGAGTATGAGGTGAAAGATGAATGTAAGGAGTATTTGTGCCTCAACATCAGCCCCCATCACATACACCGCACCAAAGCCGAACACAAATATGCTATTTTTGTATTATCCAACGCTATTTCTGAGATTATCGCCGCTAACAACGGAGGAACTTCTTCTAACATTTCCAATGGCCTCTCAGAACTGGTTAAACGGTCTAAAAAAGAGCTCATACGATTCCAAAATGAAGATGTTTTAACTGCCCAACAAATTAAGATGTGAAAAAATAACAACCCCTTAGGCTGGTGATTTTTAGATGAGCACCTTACTGAAGATGGTATGCTTGATTGATGGTGAACATTATCTTCCCGTTACTAAATCTGCATTAGACACTCTGGATAACATTGAACATATCGAAGTAGTTGCTGCTGTTTTTATTGGTGGCACAGAAAAATTAAGAGACGCTTCACCAGAATCTATCGGTGAAAAACTCAAAGTTAAGGTTTACTTTGGACCAGACCATAATAAAATTCCATATGACTTGATTGTAGAAGTTGCAGAGGAACACCAGGCAGATGTTGTCATGGACCTCAGTGACGAACCAGTAGTTGATTATTCTAAACGTTTTAAAATAGCATCGCTGGTCCTGGAGAAAGGCATACTCTATGAGGGTCCTGATTTTTCATTCCAACCCCTGGATGAATATGATGTACTGGACAAACCATCCCTCAAAATTTTAGGAACGGGTAAAAGAATTGGTAAAACTGCAGTATCAGCTTATGCGGCCCGTTTAATCCATAATGAAAATTACAATCCCTGTGTGGTGGCTATGGGCCGTGGAGGTCCTGAAGAACCCGAAATCGTCAGGGGTGACCAGATCCAGATCACACCCCAGTACCTCATGGAACAGTCAGATAAAGGTATCCACGCTGCATCAGATCACTGGGAAGATGCACTGATGAGCCGCATACTCACCATAGGCTGCCGACGTTGTGGTGGGGGAATGGTGGGCCAAGTATTTATAACTAACATGAAAAAAGGCGCCCAATTGGCCAATGAAGTGGATGCTGATTTTGTCATCATGGAAGGAAGTGGAGCAGCCATACCACCAGTTAAAACCAACCGACATATTGTTCTTATTGGGGCAAACCAGCCCATCATTAACATTGAAAAATTCTTCGGACCATATCGGATTAAAATGGCAGATTTAGCTGTTATAACCATGTGTGAAGAACCCATGGCCAGTCCAAAGAAAATCCAACGCATTGAAAAATTCATAAATGAATTCAACCCTGAAGCCACGGTTATACCCACGGTTTTCCGTCCCAAACCTTTAGAATCAGTGGAGGGTAAACGGGTCTTATTTGCTACCACAGCTCCTGATTCAATTAAGGATGTTCTCATAAAACACCTGGAACAGGAACATGGCTGTACTGTAGTTGGAACCACCCCCTACCTGTCTAACCGTCCCTTGCTTCAGAAGGATATTGAGAAATACATTGATGAAGTTGATGTTATGCTCACAGAACTCAAGGCAGCAGCGGTGGATGTGGCCACCAAGGACGCTCTGCAGGCAGGGCTGGAAGTGGTGTACTGTGACAATATTCCCCTGGTAATCCGTGAAGGGGATAATTTGGATCCTGCCATCATTGATGTGGTGGATAAGGCCATTGCCGATCATAAGAGCAAATAGTAACGTTAATTTCATTTTTTTCTAATTTTTCCCATATTATTTTTGATCTTATTAGGCGGTGATCTTTTGGATGATCCACTTTGCAGTGGTGCAGAATTCGATAAACTGAAAAAACAGCTTTCTTTCAATTTAGCTGAGAAAAGGGTCATAAAAGATCTGAATATTCAACCGGATGCTTTCATTCCAGTTCTTTTTTCCCTGAAATTCGGTGGTGACTGGAGTTTCAAGACCAAAGATTTAGAGGCAATGGCAGTAAAAGAGAAGATCACCCGCTACAATGAAATTGATAGGTTAGGTTACACTCTGGAGAGGGTTACGCTTTTTGTAAACCCACAGCTCATCTCTACTCAGGGTAGAATTTTGCGTCTGGAAAAATGTGGCAATAAAAATGAACGTGAACTTGTGGAAAGACCTTTCCAGGTCCAACTTGATGCTCAGAAAATTATTCTCGCAGAACTAAATCCTGACTCCATGGAGATAACACTTAAGAAAATTGAAGGCCCCCTAAGTTTTGAGGGATCCGCAGCTTATGGGGTTTCCCATGAGATGGAACACCTGGCTGGATGTGAACACACTGGGAAGTTCATCTGGGAATTTGAATACAAACTGGGAGATTAAAAATAAATTGAATATTAAACTAATTTCGAGTTTAGTCCAATAATACAGGAATATTGTTAAATTATCCTGGGTAAAGTTTCTTCCCGAACTCTTCTCTCTTCTCGATTTTTCCATCTTCACTGTGGATAAATACTTCCACATTGTAGCGTTCACCCTCTTTTTCTGCAAATTCAATTGCTTCTTCTTTGGTATCAAAATGTCCAGAAGCCTTCACAGCCCCGTCCCTTTTAACATCCCATCCCCCTTTTTTACTGGTAATTACGTGTAAATTAGCTGCCATTTTTTCACCTCTTTTTAATAAAGATATAGTACTTTAAATTTAATATGTATTATGAAATTTATGGTTGTGTTTAGTTTATTTTTTTCTATTAAATGGTGTTTATTTTTTTAGGTAACGTAAGTCCATAAATCAATCATAGTAAAGTCCCTAAATCAATCATAGCAGAGTCCATAAATCAATCGTAGTAAAGTCCATAAATCAATCGTAGTAAAGTCCATAAATCAATCATCATAGATAATTATGGATTCTTTCTTTCTATCCATATGTAAAAAAGGTTGATCACAACATATTTATATAACCTCTAACCCACTGATAAATTACCAATTGAGAAAAATAGGAGATGATATCGTGGCACAACTAGGAGGACAAGGTGGCCAAGGTCAAGGCCAACCTATTATTATAATGCCAGAAGGTTCTTCTCGAGTTTTAGGAAGAGATGCTCAGAGAATGAATATTATGGCTGGAAAGATTCTCGCAGAAACCATCAGAACAACTCTCGGTCCAAAAGGTATGGACAAGATGCTGGTGGATGGCATGGGAGATATCGTAGTAACCAACGACGGTGTAACCATACTCAAAGAAATGGACATCGAACACCCTGCAGCCAAAATGCTGGTGGAAGTAGCCAAAACCCAGGAAGATGAAGTGGGAGACGGAACCACCACTGCAGTAATAATTGCCGGAGAACTGCTCAAAAAAGCAGAAGAACTCTTAGAACAGGAAATACACCCAACCACCCTGGTAATGGGATACCGGAAAGCAGCAGCCAAGGCACAGGAACTCTTGAATGAGATTTCCATGGACGCTCATGACTCTGACACCCTCCGTATGGTTGCAATGACTGCAATGACTGGTAAAGGAACCGAAACTGCCAGAGAACCATTGGCGGAATTGGTGGTCAGTGCAGTGATGCAGGTGGAAGAAGATGGAGAAGTGGACAAAGACCACATAAACATCCACAGAATTCAGGGTGCAACAGTCAACGACTCCCAGATCGTTAATGGAGTGGTAATTGACAAAAGCAGAGCCGACAATTCCATGCCAAAAAGCATAGAAAACGCTAAAATTGCCCTTCTAAAATATCCAATAGAAGTTAAAGATCTGGAAACCGATGCCAAAATCAAACTCACTGACCCTGCCCAGATGCAGGCGTTCATTGAACAGGAAGAACAGATGGTCAAGGACATGGTGGACCAAATCGTGGCTACCGGTGCCAACGTGGTCTTCTGTCAAAAAGGAATCGATGACCTTGCCCAGCACCTGTTTGCCAGAGAAGGAATCATCGCAGTTAAACGGGTAAGAAAATCGGACATGGAACGCTTAGGAAAAGCAACCGGCGGACAACTGGTCACTAACATTGAAGACCTGACTTCAGAAGACTTGGGACATGCTGGTAAAGTCTATGAAAAGAAAATCTTCGATGAAATACTTATCTTCGTGGAAGAATGCAGCCAACCAAAAGCAGTATCCATCATACTACGTGGAAGTACTCGCCACGTAGCTGAAGAAGTGGAAAGAGCAGTTGAAGATGCAATTGGTGTTGTTGCTGCCACATTAGAAGATGGTAAAGTTGTTGCTGGTGGAGGAGCACCAGAAGTAGCCATAGCCAAAGGATTAAGAGAATACGCTGACACCATCAGTGGCAGAGAACAATTAGCAATCGCAGCCTTTGCCGAAGCCCTAGAAATTGTTCCCAAAACTCTGGCTGAAAACGCTGGACTTGACCAGATTGATGCAATGGTAGATCTACGTGCAGCCCATGAACAGAACCATCTAATTGGATTGAATGTTTTCAAGGGCGAAGTTGTTGATATGAAAGATGAAAATGTTATTGAACCACGCCAAGTTAAAAAACAGGCCATCCAATCAGCAGCTGAAGCAGCCGAGATGATTCTGCGTATTGACGACATGATTGCATCTAGCGGACCATCCGAACCTGACATGGAAGGTATGGGTGGAATGCCTGGTGGAATGCCTGGTGGAATGCCTGGTGGAATGCCACCAATGATGTAAGTCCAAGTGACTTACCTTTTTTTTATTTTTTTTCTGAACTTTCAAATCTTGCCTGCAATTTTTAAGGATTCATACTCTATTTTGTAAAATAATTCTTATTGAATAAATATATACAAAGTAAGGTCAAGCACATGGGGAAATCCATTGAAATAGTCTTAGGTTACCCTAACTTTTATATACTTAAAAACCAAACTTAGGTTTAGGTGAACCAGAAATGTCATCTGAAAAGACTCTAAGCGATAATGCAGAGGAGTATCTCGAAGTTATCTACAAACTCTCACTGGAAGAGCGACCTGTGAAGACTACCAAAATATCTAAAATGTTAAATATAGCTCCTGCCAGTGTTTCCCAGATGATAAAACGACTAAAAACACGGGGTTATGTTGATTACTCTCCCTACCAGGGAGTCACTCTTACTGAAGATGGCTATGCCATAGCCTCGAAAATTACCAGAAAGCACCGTCTTTTAGAAAGATTCTTACACGATGTGCTTCATATCAAAAAAGAAAAGGTTCATGATCAAGCCTGTGAAATGGAACACTCTCTTTCTGATGATGCTGAACGCGCATTATGCCAACTACTGGAACAACCTGATGAATGTCCTGACGATGAAGAATTGATACCAGTCTGCGATTTTAAATTCCAAACCTGTGATGAATGCCGAATACGAAGACGGGAAGAAATTAACCAGGTTGGAAAACGTGATAAAAACTTGGTCTCTATTACCAACATGAAAAGAACAGAAAAAGGTAAAGTATCATTTATTAGAGGAGATTATAAGGTTATTCGACGTTTAATGGACATGGGGATTACCATAGGTGCAGAAATATCTGTTCTTGAAGTGGCACCTTTCAAAGGGCCAGTTAAAATCCTGGTTAGAGGATCGGATCTTGCCCTGGGAAGAGATATAGCAAAAAACGTTTTTGTGGAGATCATTCGGGAAGATCCACCTGATGAAGGAGCACTATCATATGGTTAAGATCCCGGATTGTATCGAAAAAAAAGAGTATGAAAAGAGTCTTTCACAAAAAAAAGAACTAAAAAAACCATGTGAAGATAAGGTTTCTTCATCAAATTGTGATATTACCATTGCCCTGGCTGGAAACGCTAATGTGGGTAAAAGTGTTATTTTTAACTATTTGACTGGATCTGACCAGGTGGTGGGCAACTGGCCGGGTAAGACAGTGAAACGTGCCGAAGGAAATCTTTTCTACCAGGGTCATAAAATCCACATAATAGATTTACCAGGCATATATTCATTTTCAACTTTTTCCATGGAGGAGATTGTATCCAGGGAATACATAGCACATGAAAAACCAGAAATTGTAATCAATGTGTTGGATGCATCTGTACTGGAGAGAAACCTTTTTTTCACCCTACAGTTAATGGAAATGAAAGTTCCCATGGTGGTATGTGTTAATCAGATGGATATTGCCCGGCAAAAGGGATACAATATTGACGCTGAGAAGTTAGAAAAAGCGCTTGGTGTTCCAGTAGTCCCAACAGTGGCAGTTACTGGTGAAGGATTACAAAAACTTGTAAAAGAAGCAATGAAAGTTGCTAAAACTAAAAATCAAGAAAATTTAATTGAATATGGCGGAGAAGTTGAAAAAACCATTAAAAGCCTTGAAACTTTCCTGAAATCTGAGAAAGTTCATGTGGGATACCCTAACCGTTGGGTGGCTATAAAACTACTGGAAAATGATCCTGAAATCAGCAAGATCGTTCAATCCACATCGGTTCGATCAATTCAGTTTGCCAATCATCTGGCACTTGAACTGGAAAAAATCCATGATGAGCCCTCTTTTGCAATTATGGCTTCGGAAAGATATGCACTGGCCAGTAAAATAGCTGCAGGAGCTCAAAAACGGACTGAATTCAAAATAACATTATCTGAAAAACTGGATAAAATATTAATCCACCCGGTTTATGGTTATTTCACCTCTGCACTGGTTATCATTGGTTTGTTGGTATGGACATTCATCATTGGAAATTTTCTCTCAGGCATAATCACGAATGTCATGGGATTTTTCCAACCTGTTGACCCTGTTTTATCTGGTCCATTACTTGCTGTTTTATGGAATGGTGCATTTGGTGGTCTGGTTGCTGGTTTAACTTTAATTGTTCCTTTTATAATTCCATTCTATATACTGCTGTCCTACATTCAGAACTCTGGTCTTTTAACTAGAGTAGCATTTATGATGGATAGTTTTATGCAAAAAATAGGTCTACATGGTAAAGCACTGATCCCATTGGTGCTAGGTTATGGATGCAGTGTACCTGCCATTGACAGTACTCGAATATTGGAAACTAAAAGAGAACGTCTTTTAGCAGCATTTGCCATAACATTTGCACCCTGTTCTGCAAGGACCATCATCATATTAAGTTTAGTGGCAGTCTTTGTTAGCATATGGTGGGCTCTGGCACTATATATTCTGGATTTAATTATAATTTTTATAATGGGAAAAATAGCTTTGAAAGCCATGCCTGGTGAATCCACCTCTCTTATAATGGAAATGCACTCTTTAAGAATTCCATCTTCATCTGTTATTCTTAAAGACACATGGAACCGAACTAAATCTTTAGCTTATATGGTAATTCCTGTTTTCATAATAGGAAGTGCAGTAATCCAGTTATTTTATGTATTGGGAGTTCTTGAACCAATAAGCAATTTTATGATACCTTTGACTGTGGGCTGGTTAAAACTCCCTGCCTTTGCAGGCATACTCCTCATTGTTGGTATAGTGCGTAAGGAGTTCGTTTTATTGACACTGGTATCCTTTGTGGGAACTGATCTTTCCCTTGCACTTACTTCCTCCCAGTTCATTGTTTTGGCATTAATTGGGATGTTATATTTGCCCTGCTTATCAACATTAAGTATATTGATCCGTGAATTTGGAGTAAAAGCAGCCAGTGTAATTTCAGCTGCTAATTTAATAACGGCATTCATTGTCGGGGGCATTGTGGCACACGTTTTATCAGTTTTCTTATGAAATGCACGGTCATGATCTTTCTTTAATATGGATGTTAATTTGATGAATAGTTAGAAAATAAGGTGGAAAATAAGGTGAAAATGAAAATGAAATGGTCGTTAGTTGTAATTGCCATTGTGGTAGTGATAGTTGGTTATTCTGTTATCACAGTTTCCAGTGGCCCAATTGCTCCTTTAGGGAGAGTTGCCTTTGTAAAATTAGCAAACCCGGATTTTTATCCAGGACATATTCATTCCGAGCTATTGGCTAAATATGCTGAGGAAAGCAGATCAAAAACTGCACTGATCTGTCACTTTGGAGGTAGTTCCAATTATCGGAGTTACCAGGAGGGAGATGTATTTATCATTGAACTTGCTTTCATCGATACTCAGGGTACTGGTGCTGAAGGAGACACCAATTACTGGGACTCGCTTAAAATTGCTTTATTTGGTATTCCTGATGGGAGATATAAATATAAATCAGACGGGATTGTGTTTGATACTTATGATGAAGCCATGGACCATGTATACACACTGGCACGTGAACATGGTCAAGAAGGTCCCATCCCCATGGCATGGCATGGTGATGCAAGGAAGGGCAACCCTGTGTTTATTCAGGGATGTGGATTTCCACTGTATTTCCAAATTTTACGAAAAACATATGGAACAGTACCTGCTTACGTCTATATGTTGGGTGGAATGTTATTCCCATATGTGAATAATCCATACAAATCTTATGAATTGATAAATGCCACAGAACTCCAGAGGATGTACACGGCAGGCGAATTGGATTATACATAGGATTATACATAAATAGATGTAAAGTTTAATATCAATATATCAAAATGTATTATATTTATCGCACTCAACATTTGTAATGATTAATTAAATTTATAATGATTAATCATCATTTATAATGATTAATAATAGTAAAATATATATACTAAGAAGAACTTAGTAACAAACACAGTTGAAACAGCTTTAAATAAGATAAAAAGGCGTGAGAATAATGGTACATGATACCACGGTACTTCTTGATGAAAGAAGAGTTTTTGAACCAAGTGAAGAGATCAAAAAACGAGCCCTGATTAAAAACTGGGATGAAGAAATTGAAAAGGGCAAAGACATAGAAAAGTACTGGTCAGATAATGCTGAGCAGTTTGAATGGTTCCAAAAATGGGATAAAGTCCTTGATGATTCTAACAAACCATTTTATAAATGGTTCGTAAATGGAAAAATAAACCTGGCTTACAACGCCGTTGACCGGTGGATTGAAACTGAAAAAAGAAACCAAGTAGCAATCATTTACATAAATGAACGCGGAGAAGAGAAAAAAATAACCTTCTACGAGCTTTACATCCAGGTAAACAAGTTGGCCAATGCACTTATAAATCTGGGAGTTAAAAAAGGCGACACTGTATCTACCTATATGCCTATGTGTCCAGAACTTCTGATTGCATTACTGGCCTGTACCAAAATTGGAGCAGTTCACAGTGTTATCTATTCAGGATTGAGTGTTGGAGCTTTTGTGGATCGTATCAACGATGCCAAGGTTAAAGTTCTCTTCACAGCTGATGGAACTTATAGAAGAGGAAAAGTCATTAACCTGAAGTCCATTGCTGATGAAGCCATCCTACAGTGCCCCACTGTGGAAACAATTGTGGTGGTTAATCACACCGGAACTCCCATTGAAATATCAGAATTATCCGGACGAGAAATCTTCTATGACCGATTGATAGAAGGTGAACCAGCATACTGCGAACCAGAACCCATGGATTCAGAAGATCCTCTGTTCATCCTATACACATCTGGAAGCACAGGAAAACCCAAAGGTGTGCTCCACACCACAGGAGGATACATGGTGGGAACAGCAACCACCACCCGACTCATATTTGACATACACGATGACGACCTGTGGTGGTGTACTGGAGATATTGGATGGATAACCGGTCACAGCTATGTGCTCTACGGACCACTACTATTGGGAACCACCACTGTAGTATATGAAGGCGCCCCAGACTACCCTGATCCTGGGGTATGGTGGAAGATCGTGGAAAAATATGGTGTAACCAAATTCTACACCGCACCAACAGCCATCAGACACCTTATGAGATTCGGAACCAGATACACCAATCTTTATAACCTGGATTCCCTGCGAATACTGGGCACTGTTGGAGAACCCATGAACCCAGAAGCATGGATGTGGTACTACAAAAATGTTGGCAAGGAAAAATGCCCGATAATGGACACCTGGTGGCAGACTGAGACTGGAATGCACCTTATATCACCAATACCCATATCCCCCCTTAAACCAGGATCTGCTACCCGAGCATTTCCTGGAATCGAAGCTGATGTGGTTGATGAAGAAGGCAACCCGGTACCTGAAGGAAAAGGAGGATACCTGGTTATTAAAAAACCATGGCCAGCCATGTTCCGCAACCTGTATAAAGATGAGGAACGTTTCCTTGATGTTTACTGGAAAACATTCCCAGGATGCGTCTACAGAGCCGGGGACATGGTACGCAAAGATGAAGATGGATACTTCTGGATACAGGGGCGAAGTGACGACGTCCTTAAGATAGCTGGGCACCGTATAGGTTCCGCAGAAGTTGAATCTGCATTTGTTGCCCATCCTGCAGTTGTTGAAGCAGCAGTCATTGGAAGATCCGACCCCATTAAGGGAGAAGTTATCAAAGCCTTCGTAATACTCAAAGAAGGATACGAACTTAAAACACAGCTTATTGAGGATCTTAAAAAGCATGTGCGTCATGAACTGGGACCTGTGGCAGTTCTTGGTGAAATCGTACAGGTGGACAAACTACCCAAAACCAGGAGTGGTAAGATCATGCGTAGAATCCTCCGGGCCCATGAAATGGGTGAGGATCTGGGAGATACGTCCACCTTAGAAGAATAAAAAACTGTAGAAGAATAAAAAAAAAGGAAAAAAATTGCAAAAATATAAAAAGCTGAATAAAAACTTTAATAACTAAAAAAAATCCCAAATAACAGGAAATAAATAAAAAAGGAGATGATTTAGATCAAATTAAAACCCTTAGGGGTGATAATATGGAAGAAAACAAAAAACATGTTATGATAGAAGATTTAACAGCCAACCCGGCACCTTTAGGATTATTAGGGTTTGGTTTGACCACAGTGCTGTTGAATGTGCATAATGCCGGGCTGTTCCCAATGAACAGTATGATACTGGCCATGGGAATAGCTTATGGGGGGATTGCCCAGATAATGGCGTGTGCCATGGAATACAAAAAAGGTAACACCTTTGGAACTGTGGCGTTTGGATCATACGGACTCTTCTGGTGGAGCTTCGTACTTCTCCTGGTACTCCCCCAGATGAACCTGGCAGCAGCCCCAGATGCAATGGCACTGGCATCATACCTTGTCATGTGGGGATTATTCACACTGGTAATGTTCATTGGAACCTTAAAACTCAGCCGAGGACTGCAAGTGATCTTTGGAGCACTGGCAGTGCTGTTCTTCCTACTGGCAATAGGAGAGGTAACTGGTAATACAACAATATCTCTGATAGCTGGATACGAAGGAATATTCACAGGATTTGCCGCAGTCTATGTTGGTCTGGCACAGGTTTTGAATGAAACTTATGGAAGGGACCTGGTACCCACCTAAAAAAAACAGACATGACATCAGATTTATTTAAATAGCACACCGCCTCCAAAGGGCTATTTAAATACATGCTTTCCCTGGTTCATCTGGGGGAAGCCTATTTTTCTTATTGTTTGTATGATTTTTAATTGATTTTTTTTGATTAGATTAATACGTCGAATTTACTTCTCATCCAAATTGAACTTATTTACGAATATATTTTTGTATTGATACAACAGAAGATGAAACAGCTTTTCTTATAAATGGTTTTAGTGATATTGAGTATATTTTTAGTATAATGAGTTTTTAGTATAATGAGTTTTTAGTATAATGAGTTTTTAGTATAATGAGTTTTTAGTATAATGAGTTTTTAGTATAATGAGTTTTTAGTATAATGGGATGTTTGCATATTTTAATATAATGAGGTGTTTGCCTATTTTAGCATAATGAGATGTGTTTCCCTAACCTCTTAGCCAGTGCCAAAATAGTTAAAACAGGTGGTGCACCTGGTGCACTGGGGAATACACTGGCATCACACACGTACAGGCCCTGAATTTCTGTTTCCAGATTCATGTCCACAACTTCACCAATGGCTGCTGTTCCTCCAGGATGGGCACCCCTGGCCTGAGTGGAAATTAGGGTGCTGGGATCTACACCTGCCCTGGTGAGAATGGCACCGGCAAGGGTTGATCCTTCAGCAAGAAGACCAAGATCATGGGAGGTGTTATTTTTAACCACCACATCCTCATCCACACATCCGGATATTTCATCCTTGATCTTCACCATCATACCTAAAATATCTGATTTACTGAAACCTTTTTTTTCAAGGCGAGAAGTAAGTAAACCAGAATAATGTGGTGCTAAAATGAATCCATCACCTTTATACAATGCATTCATAGAAACTTCTTTATAAAAATTAATATCCTGTAGAACACCACCCACAGTAATAAAAGTATCAACAAATAGCTTTTCTCCAGCCGTTATCCCAGCGGATCTAAGCAATCGTGGAGTTTCAATAGCACCAGCACATAATATCACCAGATCTGCACTGTATTCATGGTCATGGCTGCAAACACCTGTTACCTGTCCATTGTTGGTTGTGATCTCAGTTACGGGGGTGTTATCAATGATCTTAACCCCCAATTTTTCAGCTTCCTCAAGATATTTCAGGGAGTTCCACTTGGCATTGCGAGGACATCCCAATGCACACATACCACAGGGAACACATTTTTGAGGATTTATGGATTTAGGCATTTTTTCCATGGGTAAACCCAGCACGGAAGAAGCTTCCATTATCCTTAAAGTACCTTCTCCAAAATGGGTGTCTGGAAGTGTTCCAACATTCAGTTCACTTTCAACCTCCTGGAATTCATTTTCCAGGTTGATTCCCATTTTTTGAAATTCTGTCTGGTAGGTTCTCACAGCATTTCCTACAGTAACCAAGGTGGTACCACCTAAACATGTAGTTTTAAGCAATTCAACTCCAACATCAAGGTTGTCATAGTATTGGTGAGCCTTATCCGCTGTAGTGCTGCATCCTTTTTCAAGAAGTGTTACCTTGATTTTGTTTTTTGCCAGTTCCCGGGCAACAGTTGCTCCACCCGCACCTGATCCTACAACAATCACATTTTTCATTTTATCAAAGGTCTAGAGAAAAAAATATCTATATTTTCCCATTTTTTTTTTAATATAAAATATTTCTTTAATTTTTTATAGGTTCTATTCTAATTTTTTATGTTTAATTAAAGCAATGATTTTTTTTAAAGTAAACTTTCAATTATATTGGGGAATTTGGAAAAAAAATTATTGTCTTGTTTAACTAAATTGTAACAATCATCCGACTTTTCTCTGGAGGGTTCTTCTTTGTGGTTTGGTTCTTCGTTTGACAACTTTCCTTTTTACCCTACCTTGTTTAGGACGTTTTGGTTTGTCCTGAGGTTTGAAAAGTTTGTCAGCAAAATATCCTCCAATAGCACCCAACAATCCGTAGAACAGTACACCCACAATCAGACTTAACAGGAGAGTGAACAAACCTTCAAAGGCATAACCTACTCCTATTCCTAGGGGGTTAGGTAGTTGATAGGGTATATCTGGTGAAATAAATAGGCTAGTAACAAAATAGATGAAATATAATGCACCAGCTGTCATCGCCCCTATTTTATAGCTGGCATCATCTTCATTAGTAAGGAAAACAGCCACAAAACCAACAAAAACCAGTGCAAATATGCCGCCAATCTTTAAGAATGCCAGAACAAGACCCAGTATTATGCTAGTTAAAAAGGCCAGTTCAATATCAAAGTTAGGCATTTGATAAACTCCATACTAGAATTTTCATTATTCCTTTTTCATTCACACTAATCACACATCATCTATCTATATTAGACTTTATAAGGATTTTCCATACATCACCTGATAAGATTATTTTAATCATATAATTTCTTCATGTCTTTTCATTTTTTCCCTTGCATTAGATAAAATTTAATAGAATAAGAAAAACAGAAATAATACCATGAGTGTAGATTCCCCAAAAATCACCCGTAGTGTGGAAGATTATCTGGAGGTGATGTATTCATTGGAGCAGAAACAGGGATCCATCCGGGTGAAAGACGTGGCCAAAAGACTGGGTGTAAAACCCCCCAGTGTGGTCGAAGCAGTAAAAAAACTTTCACAGATGGACATGGTCTCTTATGAACGTTATGGGACAATTAAGTTAAAAGATGAGGGGCTCAGGATTGCAAAAATTGTTAACAGCAAACATAAACTTCTCAAAGATTTTTTACTCCTTTTAGGAGTAGATGAAGAGGTAGCTGAAAAAGATGCCTGTTCCATGGAACATGTAGTGGATGTTTCAACCATAAATAAACTGAGAAAATTCATGGAATTTGTCACTGTAAATCCTAATGCCCAGGATTTCATTGAAGATTTTCACAAGTACTCTAAAAAGTGATGCTGGAATATAATTAATTTTTTAAGAATCAAAAACCACTGATCTCGGTACTTAATAAATTAAGATTAATTTCGAATCATTACAAAAGAAATGAATGCCTCTTGAGGGGGGAAACATATTTATGAGTATTTTTGATGGAAGTTTCAATCCAGATGTGGAAAAACTTGAAAATGAAGGGGATGTAAAGGGTCTTATCAAAACCTTGCAAAAGGGCAACCAAAAAAACCGTGCCACGGCAGCCAGGGCACTGGGAAGATTCAAAGAAGAAAGTGTGGAAAAGTCATTAATAAAAGCATTGGAAGATGATGATCCTGATGTAAGATGGAATGCAGCCAGTTCACTTGGCAAAATCGGCACAGCCAATTCCACATTATTCCTTCTAAACACACTTCTCGATGAAAAATGGTACGTGCGCCAGCATGCTGCCGAAGCTCTGGGCGAAATTGGAGATGAACGGGCGCTGGTACCCCTTTTAGAATCATTAAAAGATGAAAAGATCAGAAACAATGTTGCAATTGCCCTTGGCCATTTAGGGGATCCTGGAGCAGTTGATCATTTAATAGATGCTCTTAAAGATGATGATTACAGTTTTCGCAGTGCTGCTGAAGAAGCCCTTGGTATGATCGGTGATGAAAAAGCTGTTCCTCCACTTATTGAATCCTTAAAAGATGATGATGTCAGTGTACGCAGACACGCTGCAGGAGCACTGGGCATGATCGGTGATGAGCGAGCAATCAAACCATTACTGGCAGCCATGGATGATAAAAAATGGTACGTTCGTCTCCAAGTGGAAGAGGCCATACAGGAACTAAATAATCGTTTAAAGGAAAAAAATAACTCTGAATGAACGTTTTCCCAGTTTGGTGCCATCATGGATCTTATCACAGTAATTATTGTAAAACAGTAATTATTTTGTAAATATATTCACCCAATGAAAATTTGATAATTGTAAATCGTGTTATTTTTAATTTGCATTTTTTTTATTGTTACTTTTTGAAAATATTAAAGAAATTTCCTGATTTTATCAGCAATCTGGTTTCGAACATCTTCAGAGATCTCTTTCGGTGGTCTGGGACGCATATAACCAAAATGAGGGTCTTCGAAGGTGTGACCAGCAAATTCAACCGGATGATTATAACGTGGGATGAAATGCCAGTGCAGGTGGGGTTCCAGGGTGTCTTCCATGTAAAAAGTGTTCATCAAACAACCCCAGTTAAAAAGAGTGGCGTCAAAGGCAATTTTCACTGATTTTTCCATTCTCTCGAGCAATTGGACGAAATCTTCCCATTCCTCATTTTTAAGGCCACTTAGAGTCTTTTTGTCCCGTTTAAGTGCCACTACGCAGGTTGCCAGATTACTCTGATTGGGAGCAAGAAACACGATCCAGTGATGGGTCTGGATGATTGGGTCACCAAAATTGTAGTCAGTCAATTTTTCACAGTAAGGACATTCAATATTCATTTATACAATTCTCCCTTCTTTTGGATCTACATAATTTAGATTAATATCACTATAACATATTATTAGTTATCCATAATCAATTAACCATCTATCTATAATCGATTACCAGATCAGCTAACATAGTTATACCTATCATTTTACAGTATTATATGGTGTGATTACCTATGGAAAGGATTTAGGTGGTTACCTAAAATTATTTTAAGGTGATTAACTGATGGCCACCAAAACTGTTGAAACAACAACATCACTACAAAAGGTGAGTTTGCTCCTGGTGGTTATTAGCTCGTTTTTGATACCGTTTATGGGTTCATCCCTCAGTATAGCACTTCCCTTGATCCAGAAGGATCTTGCAATTAATATTTTGATGCTGGGGTGGATACCCAATGCATTTGTACTGGCCAACGCAGCCCTGGTCCTACCCTTCGGCAGATTGGCAGATATTCATGGCCGCAGGAAAGTGTTCACTTGTGGAATAATAATTTACACTATTGCATCTTTACTGGCAGGTTTTTCTAATTCAGGTATGATGATCTTGCTGTTCAGCTTTCTGCAAGGTTTGGGTAGTGCAATGATATTTGCCACTGCAATTGCTCTTCTCATTTCTATATATCCCCATAAAATGAGGGGAAGAGTATTGGGAATATATGTTACCGCCGTATATTTAGGGCTGGTTTTCGGACCCCTCCTTGGAGGTTTCCTGGCCCAGAATTTGGGATGGAGAAGCATATACTTTGCCAATGTACCTCTAGGTTTGTTCGCATTAATAATAATCTTTACCTGGTTTAAAGGTGAATGGAAAAGTTCTGATGGTGAAAAATTCGATTTATTAGGGTCGATTATTTATGCATCATCATTATCCCTCCTAATGTACGGAATTTCAACCCTGCACGGATCATTAGGGAAGTTAATGCTGGTTATGGGTATAATTGGATTAGTTACTTTTTATATGGTTGAAAAAAAATGTCCAAATCCAGTTATTCCATTGGACATATTCAAAAACAGGAGGACCAGCCTTTCAGGCGTAGCACTTGCTCTGGTTACTGTTGCCACCTCGGCGATGTGGACGCTTCTCAGCCTCTACTTACAAGATCTGCGAAGTTTGGATCCGCTTACCACTGCCATGATCCTGTCAGTGCAACCACTCTTTGTGGCGCTTTTATCACCTCTGGTAGGGCGAATCATTGATAGGGGCGACATCCAACTTACCAACATCATTAACATCACCGGAGCAATCCTCTGCACAATCGGGCTTCTTACCCTGGCAACTCTAGGTGAAAAAACCACATTAGTTATTGTTTTAACTGGCCTATCAATGGTTGGGTTGGGTATGGGCTTGTTTGCAACACCTACCAATCGTAACTTCCTGGAATCCTTAACCGATAAATTTTATGGGGTGGGTTCAGCCACCCTTTCCACTATGGTATATGTTGGCCAGACAGTGAGTCTTGGAATTCTGCTTTTCATATTAACTGGATTTGTGGGGGATGTTCAAATCATCCCCAGCACTTACTCTCTGTTCGTGGAGGGGTTACATGTCACATTTATTGTATTTGCAGTAATTAGTGCAATAGGGGCTTTAGTTGCTTTCACGGTTAGGAAATACGTAACAACAGAAAATATGCCATCGGATTAAGTGGGACATATTACATAAACAACCAATAATCAGATTATGATGAAAAATGGGATAAATATACATTAATGAGGATGTATGTGAAGATTTAATTAAGAATAGGGATATTTTACTTAGAACAGGAATAATATATTATATACCGTATCCGGTTTATATGCAGTATCAGGTGAGGGAGTTGATAATGTGAATGAAACACAGGATAATGGAGAACACAGTAAAGTTACAGGGTTCCTGAAAAAGTTATCCAAAGAAAAGAAAGCAAAAACATCTGAATTTATTGGAGCCATAATTGTTAATGCAGTGGTCTTATATGTTGTTAACAATCTGCTTTCCTGGCATCTGGGCTTCATCTTACCCTCATTTCAGGATGTTTTATGGATATTGAACCTTTCCATCGGTATGACAATCATAGCCAACATCCTATTCCTAATTTACCATCCCGGATGGTTCCGCAGTATTATGCAGATAATTCTTAACATACTCGGTTTCATGGTCTGTTACTATCTATACACCATATTCCCATTCATATTCAGCAACGCAGCCTACACTATAGTTTTGAAAATCCTCCTCATACTGGGAATGGTGGGAGTCATCATAGCCAGTGTTGTAGAAGTTGTAAGACTCATTTTGCAGGTGACAAAAACAACCTAACTGTATGGGACAATAAGACAAAGTCCGCATAACTGTCTGAAAAATAAAAGTAGGGAGGAAACATTCCATATAGCTTTCAGACAGCTACTATTCTAAAAGAGCGTTAACATAATATTCAACTTCGAATTTAATGGCTTTTAAGAGTTCTTCCAGGGTTTCGTCTTCCCAGGGTTCAGCAGTGTTTAAAAAACAGTTGAAAAACAAATTGGAATCTTTTTGGTCAATTGTAAAATCTTCAATCATAGCAATTGAATCTGTATTTAACCTTGAAAGTTCTTCTGATGATAGATCTACGCTTATACAAACTTGCCATCCATTTCTTGACTCATCTACAGTATCAACATCTACTTTCATGGTCACTTGCTCCAGGAAGTTCCAGTTTTTAGTATAAGGTTATCTGTATTTTCATAGGGTTATAGCTTTTTTATATTTTAGGTTCTAAATCTATAGAATTTGGTTCCAAATAGGTTCTAACTCTAGGAAATTTGGAAAATGGTGATTCATTTAAGTCCAAGAGAATGTTTAAAGCCCTGCACAACATCTATAGCGGATTTTAGCAGGGGATCTTTAACATTCACCGGGGTTTTCATTTTTTCAAGTCGATCAATACGGAAATAAATAGGAGGATGCGGGTCGAAATTCAGCCAGGTGGGGAATCTGGTGGGAGATATCCTTTCTGCATGGAGACGATGATAACCAATTTTTCGCAGGGCCTCAGCCAGAACCTTTGGTTGCCCGATCTTCATGGCAGATAAAAGGTCAGCTCTACTTTCAAAGAATTTGGCAATGAAAAATATAACCCCTAAAGCCACAATAAGATAAACTAATGGGGATAAAACCACAACCGGGAATAAAATAGTGAATCTGAGTATGAATTCCAGTGAAATGATACTGAAAAGTATCAGGGGGTCTCGGCCTGATAGGTGGCCCATCTCATGCCCAATCACAGATAATATCTCATCTTCCTCCAATTGTACTAAAAGTCCGGTGGTGATGAGGACCAGGCCTCTGTTCGGACTGGGGCCAGTAGCAGCAGCATTAGCTATCATAGTGTTACTTAATGCAATCCGTGGCATGTTGACACCGAATTTACCGGCAGCCTCTTTAACAATACTGTAAACATCAACCACCTTGGAAACCCTGAGATCGGCATTGCATGTGAAACCATATTCTGCAAATACCTCCTCACCTAACTCACAGGTAGGTTCCTGTCCCACAGCAAGACTCTTCTGGTAGATTTTATCCTTCATTTTTATTATCATATCCTTACCAAAGTCTTCCTGGAATTTGAGAAAATCTTCTAGGGGGAGCTGATACTCTAAAATATGCACCCTGGGATTTTCTGATGTGATTTTCCAATCACTGGTTTGAAGGAGTAACTTATCAGATAAAAGCACAATAGCCAGTTGAAAGGCTAAAATCGCAGCAATTGCCATTACAATCCCTAATGTGAGGAAAAAGATAATGTTAACTGCGAAGAAGATGACGTAGATCATGATCATGTTACTTCCAAACATACGAAAAGAAACCCTTTTCCTCCGGTTAGGAGGTGCTTCAGGTATGATCTGTTCACCCTCAACCCAGGCAAAGTAAAGCGTGGCCTGACGAATACTATCCTCATATAACTGTACAGCAATAAGAAGTTCCTCTTCAATAAGATCCATTTTTTCGGCAATATCCAAATCTACAGGAAAACTAACCGGTTCCATTTCCACCATGAAAAGATTTTCAGCTTCTAACCGCACCATAACTTCCCAATTTTCCTTCGAATTTTGAACCGTGAAAACAAGATAATATAACCCATTTTCGAATCCTTTGGTGATGTTTTTAAACAGATCAGGTTGGGTTAATAGATAATGTTCTTCTATAAAATTCAGGGCTTCTTTTAAGTGTACCTGTGAAAGTTCAGTGGTGATGGTGAAATTTTTCATCCAACTTCATCTCCCAGTATAAGAATTATAAAAAAACCATCAGTTTTTATATTTTTTATATTCTTTAGATTAAATAAATTGATTGGTAAGGATAACAAAGCTAATAAATTATATAAATTTTCAATAATAAGCTTATTATTGATTTAACTCAATTTTAATCATTTATTTAATTTTTTATTCATATTATTGGAGTGTATATTCTTTGTTTATGGAAAACAGTAATAAAAAAGATGCTTATTATTAATTATCTATCTTAACTTATGATAATAGTGAAATATTTCTATTATTAACAGTGAAATTCATATCATGAAACTGGTTGAAGAAAAAAACCCAGATGCAGAACGTGTATTGGAAATAATAATTGAAGGAATATCAAAAAGGGCATTTATTACCATTATGGCCTCCTGTCGAGTTTATTATGAGGGACGGGCCACCAGCCGCCTGGAACTTGGAGACAGAATTATCCTTATCAAATCAGATGGGTCATTTATAATCCACCAGGACAGAAACCTGGAACCAGTCAACTGGCAACCCCCAAAAACCAAGGTCACTGCTAATATTCACCAGGGAATGGTTAAGTTAAAGGGAGTAAGGAGAAATCCCTCTGAATTATTGGAGGTTGAGATATTACAAACCCACCTGGCATCATACTTCATTGGAGAGGACTCAGAAAATCTGGAACTGGCAGGCTATGAGGCAGACATGGGAGACCTTATATTCAAGGATCCTGAGGTAATTGAAAAAGGTTTCAGACCAACTTCCCGGGAATATCACACTCCCCAAGGATTCATCGATATCATGGGCAAGGATCAGGATGGTAACATCACCATACTGGAACTTAAAAGCAGGAAAGCCGGTACCAATGCCGTTAAACAGTTAAGAAGGTATGTTGATTGTTTCTGTGATCATAAAGAAAAAGTAAGGGGGGTATTGGTGGCTCCATCTGCCACTGATGATGCTCTTGAAATGTTAGAAGAACAGGGGATGGAGTTTAAGGCCCTTGAAGCTCCCAGAGAATTAAAAAATAACAAAGTAGTTACACTGGAATCCTTCTTTAGCTCTAGCAGTTCGTAAATTCGTAATTGATAACCTTTTTTTTAACATTGTTTTATTTTTTAAAAAAGTTTTGGGGTATACACAGTTAACATCCCAGGTATTTTTTGGTTAATTCTTATATAATCCTATAAAATTTTCTTTACCATCCTAGAATCTTTACCATCATACAAAATAATGGTATTTATGGTTTCCAGAATAGCAGAATACAATTATTAGAATGTAATAATACTTATATATGGAAGTTTATGGTAAAGATTTGATAAAATTACCACGTGAAGGTGTTGCTTTAATTGTAACAGATCTTCATGGAAACGTTCAAGATTTTCGTAAGATTATCGAAATATGGGAGAATCTATCAATTAACAACAACCATCTCATTTTAACTGGTGATTTTATCCATGCCATGAGTTCTAAGAATGATCATTCCCTTGAAATCCTGAAAGCAGTTAGAGTTTACTGTCAATTCGACAATTTCCATCTACTACTTGGTAATCATGAGTGGGCAACCATCACCCACAGAACAGTTTACAAGGGCGGAGAAAATCAGAGTGTAAATTTTAAGGTACTTTTAAAAAATGAATTTGGAGGGTCTTGGAAAAACAAATTTGAAGAATACGTCAATTTCTTAAAAACACTTCCAGTTGCTGTTAAAACCGATAATGGAGTATTCATCAGCCATTCTGGTCCTCCAAAAGGTGTGAATTCCATACGAGAGATTATGAACCTAACAGAAAGGGGTTATTCTGATAATCCCTTACTTTTTGAATTATTATGGAACCGTTACGGTGATTACACTAAAAATGATGTGGACAACTTTCTGGAGAAAGTTGGATGCAAGGCCATGATCGTGGGACACACACCAGTAGATGGCTACAAACTTATCCAGAACCAGTTGATTGTATCATCCAGTTTCAGTAAAGGTAAAAAAGCTTATGTTGAACTTGACCTTGAAAAAGAAATCAAGGGAGGTCGTGACTTGAAAAGGATGGTTAAATATTTTAAATAGATAGATTCTATAAGTATAGTTTAAGTGGAGTCACTAAAAACTCTGTTAACATGGAATTCACGATTATTGTCTGGAATTTAATGATTCAATTTAAATTAAAAAGAATTTTCAGGTGAATCTATTGAATAAAACGCAGAATATAGATGAATGGGTTGTTGTATGTCGTAACCCCAAATGCAAGAACCGTTATTCAATTCCTGAAAGCACTTCTGTGGAGTGGAAGATTCGGAAATTCAGGGGAGTATGTGGTCATGGGGATGATACTATTTTTCCAGAACTTAAAGAACCACTAAAATGCCCTAAGTGTGGGGAAAAAAGTTACAGAGTCATTCGGAAAGATTTTATCAGTAAAACAGGTAAAACATGTTCAATTTAACTTTTCAAAAGTTTATCATTACTTGTTGAAAAAGATAAATAAAAATAACTTAAATATCCCTTACCAGTCCCGCCAGTTGGTTGAGATTCCTCACTTCATGAATCTCTGCCCCAGCAGCCCGGTAATGAGAAACACAGCTATCCACCACATCCCATTTCTTCTGTTCCTCAGGGTTGAGGATCATAACCTTCCGACATTTCCTTGCCATCTTCTCCACTAACTCAGCACTTTGAGGTATCTTATCCTTTTTAGGGCCGGCCCAGTCCCTGCAGTCACTGAGTATCATGAGGGTGGTTTTTCGGTTCAGTTGCACTTTATCCAGGAATGATTCAAATGCATGGTACATGTTACTGGTTCCATGGATCATCAAATTTTTCTGCTGGATATCCCTTACTTTGATAAAAGCATCCATCATATTAGGTTCATCCAGGGCAACTGTAGTTTCAACTGATTTATTATCAAAATCAAAAACTCTAACTCTTCTAAATGAGTTTTGTGCAGCGTAAACCAAGCAGAAAAACCAGTTACTGATCCAGTCACAGGAACCACTGACATCGTTCAGGAAGAAATGATAATTCTTTTTAAGTTGAGGTTTACTTTTAACCAGGTCAATCAATGCACCTCCATACTGAAGGTTTTTGCGGATGGTTCGACGAACATCAGGACGCATAATTCTGGCCTGGCGCTGACGCCTGCTTCTCACCATAGCAATCTTTTTGCCCATCTTTTGACATACAAGGAAAAGCTCAGGATCAAATGAATTCAAGGTATTAATATCCTGGGAGAGAAGGTCAGTTTCAGAGGGCATATCACTGTAATCATCAAGGGGAGGATGATAATCTATCTCATTGGACTTAATTTCACGGGCTTTACAATCAGAAACATCCTCCTGGTGTGAAATGGTCCATTGATGGGTGGTTTTAGTAGACCATACATTCTTTTTTGATGTTTGAGCCGAACCCTCATCATCCTCTTTATCAGTAACATCAGCAGCAGTTTCCTGGAAAAATTCATCAAAAAGATGGTTAAAAATAGGTCTATGTTTCTGTTCCTTGACATAAACCGAGGCCAGTGCTTCTTTAAAGTAAGGATCATCTTCACTCACTAAATTTCGAACCTGCTCACCAGTATAAGTACTTCTTATGCTTACTGGAATTCCGTTTTCCCTTAAAATTTTAGAAAAATAGATGATATTGTCCATGAACTCTTCACACTCGCTTTTCATAATCCTAATTATTCAGAATTGTACATTTAATGGTTCAATGTATTTGAATAAATATCTCCTATTCAATCTGACGAGTTGAATATCATAGAATTAACCTTCTTAAGGTCGTCTTCTGACTTCACCACCACTCGCACGGTATTTTTCAGGGATTGGTCACTGCTCAAGGATCTACCACCATCTTCACATTTACCAGTAGCAATTAATGTTTGGATCCAGTCCACAGTTGCCCTGATTGAAGGTTTTTTCACCAGGTCAAGTTTCCTGATCCTTGCAATGAACCCCACCACCCTTTCTACCAGGATGGATGGTGCTTCTGGGACCAGTGCTTTAACAATCTCAATCTCCCTTTCCGGTGTTGGATAGTTGATATACAGGAATAAACACCTATCTCTGGTTTCATCAAGTAGCATCCTCTGGGAATTAGAAGTTAAAACTACTAAAATATCATTCTGGAGTTGGAAAGTGCCCAGATCATTGACGGTTATCTCTTTTTCTCCCAGGGCCTGAAGTAGGAAACTTTCCACCTCCTCATCTGCCTTGTCAATTTCATCAATAAGCATTACTGATGGGGTATGATTAATGAAAGCCTGAAGTAAAGGTCTTTTAATGAAGAATTCCTCGCTAAAAACGTCTTTATCCAATTTGTTCATGTTAGTTTCTTTAAGGCGAGACATCTCCAGGTGCAATAGCTGTTTTTGATAATTCCACTCTCCCACCATTTGTTCAAACGTTATACCCTCATAACACTGCACCCGGAAAAAATCCCGGTCCAGAGCACGTGCAACTGCCTTGGAAAGTTCTGTCTTACCAGTACCGGGTGGCCCCTCTACCAGGATGGGTTTTCCAAGTTCCAGGGCTAAAAATAGGGTCATAATTATATTATCGTCGGGAATATAATTTGATTGAATTAAAAGTTTTTTAATCTGGTTTTTATCTAAAACAGGCATTTTTGTAGGTTCTGATTTGTCTTGGTTAATGGGAGACCCTCCACTTTTTCTTAGCAGATCTCAATTTACCATACTTAACTTATCATATTATATTTTCAAGTTAATGCTTTAAAAATTGAGTCACGAACAGTTCGCATAATTAGAAACTGATTACAAGTAAAATAAAAATCCTAGTAATTACAATTTGTATCTAATTAAAATTTAATTTCAGTTGATCTTAGATTAATAGAATTTATATAATAGAATATTATTACACTAGTGATGTTATAAAAATTATAGATGGGCAAAAAGCTTAAATGAATCGTTCATTCTATAATAAATAGATAATCATGCCTTACCTGATTTGTCAAAGTTGCGGTGGCTATTACGAGCTAGAAGAAGATGAATCACCCCAAGATTTTGACCGTTGCCGTTGTGGAGGGGAACTGATCTATACTGAACACTTATATAATAAGCCAGATAAGCCCAAAGGCAATGGTAAGAAACTTTTTACGTTATTATTGATTTTTCTTGCATTGGTGATTATTGTAGGGTCTTTCATAGCATTATCTATGCCACCAGTAGGTAACAATTCAGGATCATCATCACTTCTGGGTTCTGACTATCGTGGAACAGTGACCAAAGAGGTTTTAGCAGCTTCTGATTCCACATCATCTGATAAAAAGACCATTGCTGTTATCACCGGGATGCATCCCCGTGAAAAACTTTCCATAGAAACAGTTAGTGATGTTGTTAACCAGTACAGTTTATCAGCCAACGAAGAAATTATTCATTACAGTGTTAACGTCACCAACAATCCCAATAATTATTACACAGGACGTTCCAGTGGGGAAGGACTGGTTGCAAGATATATTGTACCTGATGTAAAAAAATCCAATGTTGATGTGGTAATTATATGTCATGACCATGCCCCTGGTTATGGAAGAGGATATTATATTGCTACTCCTAAAATGGACTCTGTATCAGTGGTTTTAGGTGAGAAAATAGAGAAAGATTTATCTGAATTCACATATTACAGATCCACAGCCAATGCTGAGCACGGATCATCCACATTAACAGTTTCCTATCCCCTGGCCAGTAACGGGACTGGTACCTTAGTATATGAGATGCCAGAATGGGCTACTTATACCCGTGCTTATCATGAGAGTAAAAAACTTATCTCCACCTGTTTCCAGGGAATTTGAATGGAAATTTTATTAATCTATTCATTAATTTTTATTTTACCTTCCAAAAAAAACTTCTTTTGATGTAGATTGAGGAGGTGATCCCTCCATCACAGATACATAATAGTATTGATTTATATAAAATAGTTAAGATATTATCAGAGAGAAATAACGACATTTGTATGGCTACAGATAGCAGTTGATAATGAGAACAAAAAATTTGTTCCTAATATCATATAATAATGAGGAATTTAACATGTTAGACTCTTTTGGCACTCTTCTGCACGGTGATCCCGTAGACAAAGCAGAAGTAAAACGCTTGCGGGATCTTATATTGTTTGAAAATACAGATCTTAAAAAAAGTCTGGTAAGATTTTTCTGTCTTTTGATTCTCTCTTCAGGCATTGCTACTTATGGTTTGATAGGAAATTCTGTGGCTGCAGTTATTGGAGCGATGATTATCGCACCACTCATGATGCCTATTATGGGTCTTGCCTTTGGAATCAGTATTGGTGATTCCCGTGCCATGAAAGATTCGTTACTTGTTAGTTTAGGAGGGATCCTGGCAGCCATTATTGTTGGGTTCCTGTTGACTTTTCCAGTGGCCATCTTCGTCCACCCACAAAGCATAGATCAGATCATGATTCGTACTTCACCAAAACTTCTGGATCTTCTAGCTGCTCTGGTTACCGGGCTTGCCGGAGCTTTTGCCATGTCACGTAAAGATGTTTCCGATACCCTGCCTGGAGTGGCTATTGCCATATCACTGGTTCCACCACTATCGAATACCGGTATTTTACTGGCAACCTCCAATTTTTCCCTGGCAATGGGGAGTTTCCTACTTTTTTTAACCAACTATTTTGCCATATTACTGACAGGAGCTGCTCTTTATGGAGTTATGGGTTTTCCAAAGGTAGCTTTTAGCAATCAATCATTCAAGGCTAGGCGTAAAGGTATTAGCATTGCTTTGATTTTGATTCTGTTAATCACCGTACCGCTGGCTTACACCAGCTATGAATCTTTAATTGACAATACTGTAAAAGCAAATGTTTATGATGAATCAACTACTTGGTTGAATGGCACTGGATACATTGTTGCCTCAGTTGACACACGTATTTTAAACAATACTGTGGTGGTTGCACTTGTAGGTGATGGTAATTTACCTCCTATTGAAGAACTTCAACAATCACTCCAGGGAAAACTTTACGGAAGGACACTCAGGGTTGAAGTTGTCAATTCAACTGTATACAACTTGGATAATTGACATGCTCCATGAATCCGGTGGTGTAATAATGTTAAAAATAATACTTGACACCCTTTGATCTTTTTTAATTAACACTCCTGGATCTTTTTTACAACAAATACTTAAAATGAATCCTTTATTTAGATTGTATAATAAAAAAAATGGGGAAAAGGGATTATGATCCCTTTTTATATATACAGACCAATCCGCCAAGGACCATCAGGATAGCCAGGATTACTCCGGGTAGTGGTACTCCGGTTTTCTGCATTGCTATTGTCTGGGCGTTAACCACGGATGTTGAGGTGCCGGAAGATCCCAAAATGGTTACCAAAGTGTTAACAGTTTGATAATCAGCAGCAGTAACTGTAGCAATACCTGGACCTTCATCAGCTCTTAAAATAGCCGTAGCCAGGCCATTGACCCATTGTTCTACAACTGTTTTACTTCCCACATTACCCAGGTTGGTGGTGAAGGTCACCCTGGGTCCGCTGAAAAACATAGCTGCATCTGCCCTATGATTACCACCTGCTACATCATGATAAACATCAGCAGTGATGACAGAACTCTGCCCTGCTTTTATAGTAGAGGGGTTGGCGTTAATATTTAAAACCAGCCAGGGGTAATAGTTTAAAGTTCCGTTTCCTTCAAAAAACTTAGCAGAATCAGGGCTGTTGGTTCCATACCAGTTATAGGTGGCAGCGGTGTTGCTGTTTTCCAGTTTGTGGAAAAGTTTATCCAGATCATCCCGGATGGGTTTTAAAATAGGTTCCAGTTCAGGATGATTTTTAATGGCATCATCAATGGGCTTGAGCATTTCATCGATACTGGGTCCAAATGAAGAGAATAAGAAGTTCTGAATGTAAGAATCGAAGTTTGCAATCCGGTTGTAGTTTATGGTACCATTGAATGAACATGTCACAATACCAATTCCTGAACCATCGCCCTCCATGTTGTTTCCCATAATCGTTGTATGGTTAAAACCTGCAGCAACCATGGAAACATCATTAGCTCCATTTACTCCCCTCACATTGTTAAATAACATGTTAAGGTGGTGTAATGCTGTGCCCACAATTCCAGCTGCTATGTTGGGTGAGGTAATATTAGAAATACTATTGTTTTCTAATGTTGCATTTTCAAATAGTCCCAGACCTAACATTCCCACAGCTGCCTTGGCATTACTGATATCTGACACTAGATTATTTTCTAATTTCAAAGCACCTAAAGCAACTGCTACAATCCCTACAGCCTGTTCATCGGCAGATATTTGGGATATCTGATTTTCTGAAACCATAACAGTCCCGTTACCTATTATGGCAGCTTCAATAGCATAAACAGTGCTTCCGGTCCCTCCTTCAAGTAGGGATAACTCATTAGCCAAAATCAAAGCATTAACACTGCTGGTGACTAATTCCATCCCCATGATAGCACTGGTGGCACGGATTCCATTAATTATATTTTCACTAACAATTAAATTGGTAACATTAGCCACTTCTGGATTTCCATCGGCACCTTTACTCTTTCCCAATTGAATTGCAAAGACACTACCATTAACCCCCAGTGCTTGGATGTTAGATATAGTGTTTCCCATGAGATTGAAATCGGTTACAGTGCCATTGGTATTAACTGTGATGGCTTTTACTGATCCTTGACCCAAAATATTTGCTATGATATTATCTGAAACTGTGAAGAAACCTCCAGTGAGATTTCCCAGGATACCGGTTTCGGACTGGCCAGTTATAACATTGCCAACTAGGGTAGTGTTAGCACCGGAAACTGCAATCCCTGTTGTACCTCCACTGATTTCATTATTTTTCACAGTACAGTTATCCGCACTGATATTAACCCCAGTTCCTGTCACAGAATTAGTTATTTTAAAACCATCTATGGTACTTCCACTACCATCACCGGTAGCATCATTCACTACAGTGATTCCAGTGTTTGAGGCTTGTATTTCAACTTCATCACCAGAATTGGCCTTTATGGTTAGTTTTTTATTTACAATAACGTCTTCAGTGTAGGTTCCACTGTACACATTGATAATATCATCATTAAGAGTGTTGGGGTTATCAATTGCTGATTGAATAGTAGTATAAATCTTCCCGGTTCCCACATCCCATTGGGCTGCAGATACATTACTAATACCTAAAAAAAGAATTGTAATCAATAATAAAGCCTTAATGACTCGTTTATCAATTTTTCCCAAATTTTTACCTCCTTTGTTAAATAATTAAAAACATGTAATATTTTTAGAGTAACGACATAATAAAGCCACACATTCCTGTTTAAAAGAAAAAATTTATAAGCAATAACAAAAATTCAGTGTCCCACTAAAATTCCTAGAATATCATTCCAGGGGGTTTGGTGAATTCCAGGCAAAATAATTATATTATAGGAGGATTTGGGAAAAATTTCAAAAAAATAAAGTTTATAAAAAACATAAAACGTTCAATCCATATTTAAAGACTCCTGGATAGTTTCTACAATACAAACCCGGTTCCAACCCACCACATCCACAGCTATATCCTCTAACTCTGATGGGACTTCTTCCAATCCATAAGGACGTATAAGAACGATGGGTTTATTCAACTCACGGGCAATATCCACCTGAGCACCAATCAAGTCATGATGCTTTGAGTAAAGGCCACTGAGGATGATAACCAAATCTACTGGTTCAATCTGTTGTTTAAGTTCATCCTTACTGGTTTTTCCAGGTACACCATGGTCCTGCCATTGGAAATCATGAGCTTCAATAAGTTTACGTATAAAGGTCAGGTACTCCTCATCACCTTCCCCATTGTGACTGATAAATAATTGATATTCCCTAAGATCATCTTCAAACATTAAAACACCACCTGCAGAAATATTTTTTTTTGGCCGATTGATAATTCAATCATTATTTCAATCTGTTGATCAATTCCTTTTTCTTATTTTCATCGTGAAGCCAAACTTTAACTTCTTTCCACACCACATTGCATTTATCTTCAAGCTTCATTCCCACCACCATTCTAATGGCCAGATCCACACCTTTTCTTTCCTTACGATCTTCAGGATGGAGATCAACTTCCTCTAGAAAATCTTTCAAGTATCTTAAATAACAACTCATATTGTCTACCTCCCAATCACCCATGGAATATTTACAACCACATTCATAACCACGTATTAAATAGATAAATGATTATAGAATCTAATTAATATTATATGGTATCTTTTATGGTATGATTTTAGAGGGTATGGTTCCCATGGAGAATAAATTTACAGTAGCACTGTGTCAGATGCAGGTTGTTAGAGATAAAAATGAGAATATAAAACATGCCACGGCCATGATCAGTGAAGCTGCATCTAATTCAGATATGGTGATACTTCCTGAGATGTGGAATTGTCCATATGATGTCAGTTTATTCCCAGAATATGCCGAAGAAAGGGATAACAGCCCCAGCCTTGAAGCCATTTCCAGGGCAGCAATCGAAGAAGAAGTGTATATTGTGGCTGGTTCCATCCCAGAAAAACAGCAGGGGAACATCTACAATTCCAGTTTCCTTTTCAACCCCCAGGGTGAGATAATAGGAGTTCATCGAAAGGTTCACCTTTTTGATATTGACGTTGCTGGCAAAATCAGTTTCAAAGAGTCCCAAACAATTACTGCAGGTAACAAAATCACAGTGGTAGATACAGATCTGGGTAAAATTGGCATATGCATCTGTTATGATATGCGGTTCCCAGAACTCCTGCGCCTCATGGCACTGGAAGGTGCACAGTTAATCGTGGTCCCAGGAGCATTTAACATGACCACCGGACCTGACCACTGGAAACCACTTATCCAGGTCCGTGCACTTGATAATCAAGTATTCATGGCTGCTGTTTCACCTGCCAGGGATGAAAATGCCTCTTATGTTGCTTATGGTCATTCCATAGTTGCAGATCCCTGGGGAACCGTTTTAAAAGAGGCAGGCAAAGGTGAAACAATTGTATATAGTGATGTTGATCTTTCAATGATTAAAAAGATCACTAGCGAGCTCCCACTCCTCGAAAACCGGCGAAGTGACCTGTACCAACTTATAAAAAAATAAAATGACCCTAGAGTTTTTTACTTATTTCAATATACATCTTAAACAGTTTATAGCACATAAAAATGGGGAACAATGATCAAGCATTTAGAAGATAATGAGATAGAAGAAGTTATGGATGTATGGTTGAAGACCAATATTACAGCCCACAATTTCATACCAGAAGACTATTGGATTGGCCAATGTGAAGTTGTTCTGGAGGAATATCTCCCAAGTTCTACAACCTTTGTTTATAAAGAAGATAATGTGATTAAAGGATTTATTAGCATTAAAAAAAATAAAAAATATTCATTTATAGGTGCCTTATTCATTTTAGAAGAATATCAGCAGAAAGGCATAGGAAAAAAACTCGTAAATCATTGTAAATCTTTAGATTCACCTTTAGAAGTATGTGCCTATGTAGAAAACGTTAATGCAGTAAACTTTTATAGGCATTGTGGGTTTTCAATTATATCCAAGCAACCCAATGAAAATTCAGGAGTTATGGAATATACAATGCAGTGGAAAAACGATAGCTAAAATAACAATGTGAAGGTTTTCGTGGTAAAAATAAATATTCGATTCAGAATTTACTTCTGAATCTTCTTTAAGGCTTTGTTGCACGCCTTTTTAAATTCTTTATCTCCAGTTGCGGCACGTCGGGCTTTTTTAATAGGGTCAATACCCTTTTCATCTTTAATATCACCCAGAGCTTTAACAGCTGCCACCCTGACACCCCAATCTTCATCAGTTAATGTGTCGATAAGGGGATCTACTGCAGCATTGTCTCCTATTTCACCCAGGGCTTTAGATGCGAATTTACGCACACTCCAATCATCATCATTTAATGCCTCAACTAGCAAACCAACCACCTTATCACTCCTAATATCCTTAAGAGCCAGAGTGGCGTATCTGCGAATGTTCCCTTCCTCGTTTTTCAGTATCAACACCAGGGGGTCGATGGCAGGTTCACCAATTTTCCCTAAAGCTTTAGCTGATGCAAATCTAACCTGTGGATTATCATCAGTTAATGCATCAAGTAATGGTTCTACTGCATCTACACTACCTGTTTCACCCAGTTTTTCAGCCGCTTCCTTTCTTTTTTCAGCATCATCATCTTTAAGACTCTCAATTAAAACATCTAAGTTATTTTTATCATCATTTGACAAAATCATCCCTCTCCTAATTTGTGGGAATATCAATTTAATTGTTTTACTGTGATATATTATTATATAAACTAATTTTACTGTGATATAAAACTAACTAAGCATACAACAATTTCTAATAATCATTATATTATTAATCCTATAAAATTCAAAGCATGATAAGATATCAGGAATCTGCAAAATAAATCAAATTCATGATTAGGAAGTTGAATTATCATATTCATGGAAAAAAATTGTTATTTCCGTACCTGAATCTAGATTAACAATCATTTCACCCTGAATCTGGTCGATAAGGTTTTTAACAAGTTGCAACCCAAGACTGTCACAATGGTCTATATCTAGATCACAGGGTAATCCAATACCGTCATCTGCCACGGTCATGACGTAATGGTTGGTGTTTTTGTAAAAAGTGAGGTGAATCTTTCCTGGTTCTTTGTGGGGGAATGCATATTTGATGCAGTTGGTTAAAAGTTCATTGAGTATGAGACCTACTGGAATGGCAGTGTTGATATCCATTTTAAGATCTTCTACTTCCATTATTAGTTCTAAATTCTCGGATTCTGTTAAAAATGAGTTAAACAGATCACCTGCCAGGTTACGAATGTAATCTCCGAAATTTATGTATTTAAGATCACTGGATCTGTACAGTTTTTCATGAATGAGTGCCATGGATTTCACACGGCTATGAGCCTGGGTAAATATGGACCTGGCATCCTCATCCTCAACATCAGCAGATGTGAGAGAGAAAAGACTGGCCATGATCATTAAATTGTTCTTGGTTCGATGATGAATCTCGCGAACCAGCATTTCTTTATCAACCACCGCTTTATGAAGCAAATTAGATTCCTGGACTAATTTTTCCAGCAAAACATCACTGGTGATATCAGTTGCATAGACTAAGATGGCTACTATTTCATCATCAGATTTAACTGGAGATATTTGGACATTAACCGGTATGGATTCTGAGTCAGGAGCTAAAAAAATAGATGGGAATGGTTTAATTTCTCCGCCATTAAGAATAGAATTAGTGGATTTTATGAATTTATGAAGATCTTTAATGTGTATAATATTTAGTTGGGATAGTTTACAGTTAACAGCTTCAATGTCAGGTTTTAAAAGTTTTTTAACCTGTCTGGAAACATCTATTATTTTACCATCTAATCCTAACAAAAAGAGATAATCAGGGGAAATTGAGAAAATCTGATTTTTTAAGGCAATTTCGCCTGTAATTTTTCGATTTTTTTCCTCTAATTCTTCGATCCTATTTAGATTATCATCCAAAACAGTTTTATTTTTTGCCATTTATATCCCCTTTAGACGTATGACGTACTATTGGGATACCGCCACCAAATTTTGCAAATAGTATTAGTTAATATTGTAATAATCTTCACAACTGAATAAATATTACTGCATGTTTTAGTGATGCATATCACAGTAGTGGTTATGGACTTAATATCTGTAAATATGGTTGGAGTTAACTGCTGTAAATAGAATAATTAAAGTAAAGTGGAGGTGGAAGATGTAAATAAATAAATATTTTTTTAAAAAAAGGTTTTAAATGATTTAAATATCTATAACATAATCAAACAGGATTTAACTCTTCATATTACAATCAAACAGGATTTAACTTTTCATATTATAATTAAACAGGGTTTAACTATCCATATCATAATCAAATTTACACACCGATTGTAGGATCCCTGTTGTGGGTTCTTCTTTAACAGATCCAGGTATTTTTGTCCAGGAATAGGTGAGTCGCATTATGCTCTGGCAGATCAGGCATAAAAACACATCCTGCGGTCGGTTAGGGGACCATGAACATTTTTTCACAGTCATCGCACCTCTGTTGCTCCTTAAACGTGTCTGGACTCTGAAACCTAAATTATCATACAAATTGGAAATCCATTCCAGATATATTGCCATTTTTTCATTATCATCAAGATCATCATATGTGTCCTGGCTCTGGTGTTTGGCATAGTTAATAAAAAGTGGCTTCATATTCTGCTCAAAAAGTCGCATGAAACGAGATAAGAAAACACTTCTCTCATTAATGGGCATTTTGGAGACAAGTTCTGGAAGAGCACTTCTCATGAAGACCTGAACATCTTTAAGTCCTGCTTTTTTCTCTTCTTCAAGTTCCTTCTTTTTCAACTGGAAATTCTTCAATGCCAATTCTATGTTATTACGCAATTCTGCCTCTTCTATCGGTTTGATGAGATATGCAGTTGCTTGAGTATCAATCATCCGTTGGAATGTCTCTACATCATCCAGTGCAGTCAAATAGATTAGAGGAACATCCATGAAACTCTTAATAATAGTGGCAGCGTCAATACCATCCATATCCCCTTTTAAAGTGATGTCCATAAGAATCAAATCAGGTTTAATGGTGAAGGCTTCCTGGATTGCTTCATTCCCGGTTTGAGCAGTGCTGGGCACATAATATCCCAGGGATTGCAGACTCTCCTGAATTTCAATGGCACTGATTCCTTCATCTTCAACCACTAAAATTGTCTCTCCCGCCATTCTATCACTATAAACCCGCTGTTATCATTCTGTGAACAATGTACATCATTTAGATGTTTATGTTTAGGTTATCACTCTATAAGTACTTTGTAGATTTTACTAAGAATTAGGTGCACCAGGATAGGTAAATTTTGCAACTTAAACTAGTTAGGTTTTTTTGCAATGAATTTAATCCTAACCTTGATCGGTAATGGTTTCAATATAATGAATGATTTTTTATTATAAATTCATCTAATCTGGGGAGCTTTTCCATCTCAATTGGTGAGAATTGGGTCTGAATTTGGAAAAACTATTTTTAAAATTAAGGATAATCCTATTATACCAATATTCAGGAGGTGAAACAGGCTCAAAGAGAATTCTATTAGTGTGTATAATTGCATTATTCATATGGACCATGCCCATATATGCCATGGATTGTACCAATCAAACATCCAATGCCACCACTAATGCAACCAATCAGACTGAACACACTAGAAATGGTATAAATACTTCGAGTGAGAGTCAAGACCATGTTGTGATTCTTAAAACAGCTGAAGCAGAGGGATATGGAGATATCCAGGATTTACGACTTCATGTATTGGAGATCCTTGAGCAGTTATATTTGCAACGCTATCAAAACCAAACTGCCCAGAAAGAAGAGATCATTGAGTTTCCAGATGGAATATCCAATCTTCAAAGCATGATACGCAGCTTAATAAGAATATAAAGATTCAATTTAACCATTTTTTTATTTTTTTGGAACTAACCATTAATTTTCTAAGAAACTGCCCATCTACTTTATAAAATAAATCATTATCTTAAATAGATTGGTAATTTCTAAGATACCAGTCAATAAGCTCCCTGGCTATGCTCATTTTGGAGGGTTGCCTGGGAAGTTCATCAGCACGGAACCAGTGAGCATCAATTATTTCATTACCATCAGCCTGTATATTGCCAGATTCATAGTCGGCGGTAAATCCCAGCATCAGTGAATTAGGGAAAGGCCAGGGTTGACTTCCGAAATACCGGATATTTTTAACTTTCAAACCCACCTCTTCCCAGGTTTCTCTTTTCACAGCTTCTTCTAAGGTTTCACCCGCCTCCACAAATCCAGCGATAAGGCCATACATATCTCCAGAGGCACGGGAATGTTTGGCCATTAAGAGTTTACCATCCTTAACAATAGCAGTGATGACTGCAGGAGAAAGGCGAGTGTGACTGATGAATCCACACTCAGGACAGATCTTGGCCATCTCATCATCTAAGGTACGGGTGGGCGTGCCACATCTACCACAGAATTGGTGATTAGAATCCCAGTTAACAACCTGAATGGCTTTACCTGCTAAAAGAAATATATCCTCATCAAGCTTCATGTACAATGAACGCAAATCCCTGAAAACCATCCCTTCAGGAGCAACTGTTCCAGGATTAATCTCTGCAGAATAGCAGGGATAACCATCAAGTGTACCTAGATACTGAGTTCTAACTGGAGAAATATGCAAGTCTTCCAATTTATCTGCCTGGGGCAAGTAGGTTTTCTCATGGTCCTCACATACCATCATTTTGTTTTCAGTGAAAACAAACCAATATGACGGGGCACTGTTATTCTCATCTGGTGAAACTGAAGGGATGTATCGTTGGTAAATGCCTTTCCTTCTCATTTTTATTATCTCTTAACATATTTTCAAACATTATAAGATAGTTATCAACAGAAAATTATTTATTCGGACGAAACAGGTTCATAAATCGTGTTACGTTCCACAGGAACCCTGCCAATTCCTTTGATAAGGCCATGCATCTGGTTACGGGTGAGATATTCACCATGTGATGAACCAGCTGCAATGGAGATTTTATCCTCCATCATGGTACCTCCCAGATCATTAGCACCGCAACAGAGGGCCACCTGGGCCAGTCTGGTACCAATCTTTATCCATGATGCCTGGATATTGGGTATGTCCCTTCCAAGAATTACGCGGGCTATGGCGTGTAGTTTAAGATCATCCAGTCCACTGGCACCAATGGATTGTTCCCCCATGGGATTGTTTTCTCCCAGGAAGGTCATGGGTACCAGTTCTGTGAATCCACCGGTTTCACGCTGAATATCTCGCAGTATCAACAGATGATCAATACGGTCTTCCCAGGTTTCTATACTTCCGTACATAATTGTGGAAGTAGTGGGAATCCCAAGCTGGTGGGCTTGTTTAATAATGTCCACCCACTCCTGGGTTGATACCTTGTTGGGGCATATCTTTTCCCTTACACTATCTACTAGGATTTCAGCAGAAGCACCGGTTAATGTATCCAGTCCAGCACGGTTAAGTGCGGATAATGTTTCTTTTACAGTCATGTTTGAAGCTTCAGCAGCATGGTAAATTTCAACTGGGGATAAAGTGTGAAGATCAATTGTGTAATGTTCTTTTATGGTGCTGAAAAGGTCACAATAAAATTCTACATCCATATAAGGCATTACTCCACCAAACAAGCAGATTTCACTTGCCCCTACGTTAACTGCTTCGTTTATGTTTTGGAGAATTTCTTCGGTGGTCATTTCATAGCCTATATGATCCCGAAAAGAACAGAATGCACATCCAATCATGCAATGGTCAGTGATGAAAGTGTTACAGTTGGCCACGAACGTGACTTCATCTCCCACTATTTCCTGCCTCAATCTATCCGCAACATCAAATAACTGGAAATGATTAGAGTTAACGAGTTTTAATGCATCTTCCTTGGTTATTTCACCATCAAGGGAAGCCTGGTATATTGTTTCCATCATGGTTGTTTACTCTCCTGGCTAAAATATTCATTGTATTCAGGTTTTTGAATAGTTCCATATCTCCCTTCATTATTCTATAAATAAATAGTTTAAGTATTGGGGTTAAACTGTTTGGCAGTTTTTATTAAATATAAAATTTAATTGATAAAACTTATTTATGCTATTTGGAAAAAAATTATATTATAATTTCAATTAACGAGAATATAAAACTAAAAGGGGTTATCTACTTCATGAATTTAAATGAACTTATTTTACCAATGTTAATAATATTAATTGGAATCATCACTGGATTCTTATTTGAATTCTTAATAATCCGAAAAATCCGGGAAAAATGTTTCGAAACGGATTGGGATGGTTTTAAGGTGGTTATCAGATCCTTAAAAGGATTATCTGCCTTTTGTTTTACCATTGCTGCTGTTTACATTGCCTTAAACTACATGGTGATTGATGCTGCTATCCTGAGTAGCATCAACAAAATTTTGACCATCCTTCTTGTTTTACTTATTACCTGGTTTGTGGCCCGTTTAACGTCTGGTTTTGTGAATCTATACACTCAACAGGCAGAGGGAGTTTTACCATCCACATCCTTCTTTGGTAATATAACTAAAATACTCATATTTGCCGTGGGAATCATGGTAATTATCAGTTTCCTGGGACTCTCAATCACTCCTCTGTTAACTGCCTTTGGTATTGGAGGTATTGCACTGGCCTTGGCCCTGGAAGACACTCTATCCAACATGTTTGCTGGTTTAAATGTTATAACTTCTAAGGAAATGTTAATGGGGGATTATATAATGCTTGACAGTGGTGAAGAGGGATATGTTCAGGATATAACCTGGAGAAACACCACCATACAATCTTTAACCAAAAACACCATCATCATACCCAACTCCAAAATCGCATCTACCATCATCACCAACTACCATCAGGACCAGAAAGAAATGCTCGTCAAAGTCAACATAGGAGTATCCTATGGGAGTGACCTGGAGAAGGTGGAAAAAGTTACCGTGGAAGTGGCCAGGGAAGTTATCGAAGAACTTTCCGGGGGGGATGATTCTATCGATCCCTACATAAGATACAGTGAATTTGATGATTTTAGCATTAACTTCACGGTATTTCTAAGTGTTAAAGAATTCGTAGAACAGTACAGGTTGAAACATGTATTCATAAAACGTTTACATGAAAGATACAATACTGAGGGCATTGTTATACCATTCCCGGTCCGTACGGTGCACATGAAAAATGATGGGGATAACTGATTTATGGAAAATTCTTTTATTTCATTTTTATCAATCTTAATATTTTAAAAAAAGTAAGAAAAAGAAAAAAAGGGTTATTTTTTTGAACTGATTATTCCACCTAAAACCATCAACACCGCCATTAATAATCCAGCAACAGGCATTCCTGTGTTTTGCATATTAATGGTTTTTCCATACACTGGTGTGGGTTCAGGTTTAGATTGGGGGGTGGCGGTTATAGTAGTAGATGCGGTAGTGTTATTGCGTACCGGGTCGTAGGTTAATGCTGTGACTCGAGCGGTGTTGGTTATTTTTCCAGATTGCAGTACCATTGAAGTTATGGTTAAGGTGGCGGTTTCACCATTGGACAGATAATCCATAGTCCAAGTACCAGTAACTGGGTCATATGATCCATAACTGGTATTAGATGACAGGTATTTCAGGCCTTTAGGTATGATGTCAGTTACTGTCACACCATATGAAGTGTCGGGTCCGTTGTTACGTACAATGATGGTGTAAATTACGGTATCTCCAACGTAGGGTGTGGTATTATCCACAGTCTTGGTAATGTTCACATCAGCCACACTAGCCAGCTTCACAATAAAGGCATCACCAGCACCCTGGTAATTAGCCTGGTAAGCACCACTGGTAGTTGGGAAATTTTCAGAATAAGTGTATCCTGTGGCATAAATGTTACCTGCATCATCCAGGGTCACACTGTAGCCGAATTCATCACTATCTCCTCCCAGGTAGGTGCTGTACTGTAGGTCACTGGATCCCTGACTGTATGATGACATTTTACTTATAAATGCATCACCCCATCCATGTAAACTGGTCTGGTAGGCTCCAGAGGTGGTTGGGAAGTCATCAGATCCTGTGTAACCCGTGATGTAGATGGTTTTTTCTTTATCTAGATCTATGCTCCATCCGTAGTCGTTACTGTTACCTCCGAGGTAGGTGCTGTATTTCAAGTCGTCTGTTCCCTGGCTGTCAGGTGTCAGTTTACTTATGAAAACATCGTAACTTCCAGCATTACTGGTTTGGTAGGCATCAGATGTGGTTGGGAAATCATTTGAGGCTGTGTATCCGGTGATGTAGATAGTTCCATTGTTATCTATGGCAATACCTTGCCCACCATCATCATCACTTCCCCCAAGGAATGTGCTGTATTTCAAGTCATCTGTTCCCTGGTTGTCAGGTGATAGTTTACTTATGAAAGCATCTCCATAGATTCCTGAATAACTGGTTTGGTAAGCTCCTGCTGTTGTTGGAAAAAGAGTCCCATATGATCCTGACCATGTGCATCCTGTAACATAGATGTTTTGCTCGTTATCTACGGTTATACCGTATCCATAGTCATATCTACTCCCTCCGAGGTAGGTGCTGTACTTTAGGTCGTTAGTTCCTTGATTGTTCGGTGTTAATTTAACCACAAATACATCTGAATCTCCTCCATTGGATGTTTGGTAAGCTCCAGTAGTTGTTGGAAAATCATCCGAGAATGTACATCCAGTTACATAAATGTTCCCAGCAGTATCCACAGCTATACTATAACCATAATCATCAGCATACATGTAGGGATCGGATCCTCCAATATAAGTACTATATTTCAGGTCGTTAGTTCCTTGGTTGTTAGGGGTCAATTTAACAATGAAAGAGTCAGCTGCTCCTGCATTACTGGTTTGGAAGGCTCCAGTAGTTGTCGGAAAATCCTCTGACCATGTGTATCCTGTGATATAAATGTTTCCTTCGTTATCTACTGCAATACTTGTGCCATAGTCGTAGTTGGTTCCTCCTAGGTAGGTACTGTATTGTAAGTTATATGTACCATGACTGTTGGGGGCTAATTTGGTTATGAAAGTATCATAAGTTCCAGCATTACTGGTTTGATAGGCACCAGTTGTGGTGGGGAAATTAGCTGAATCTGTGTATCCTGTGATGTAGATATTTCCATCATCATCGAGAGTTATGCTCTGCCCAGCATCATCTCTTGTTCCTCCCAAGTAACTACCGTACTGTAATATAGGGTCGATGGTTAGTTCTTTGCTTTTGTCATATTCTCCAACCTGGAAACTGTAAATATTCCCATCCAAGTTATAGTTTACGGATATAACATCATCTTCCTGGTAGGCGAGGGGTTTACTGAGTAGTACATCACCAATAGGTGTTTGCATCTTCAAATCACCTTCACTGGTTACCTGTAAATCACTTGTCCCCAGTATCAGTATTTTTATGTCTTCAGGATTGGCTCGAGCTTGTATCAGAAATATTTTTTCAACATTATCGCCATTGGCTCTTAGAATAACAGTTATCCCTGGGTATATTTCACCTAAACTGATACTATTCCAGGTTGTAAGTGCGGTTTTCCACTGACTGGAATCATTACCCATGTAATAATCAACCTTAGCAGTTCCTGTTTCATGGCCTGTGGCATGGAATGTGATCACACTCCCATTTTCATGAATGAATTGCTCTTTAATTACCATGGTGGTGTTGTTTTCTCCCTTTACACTGTGTATGATACTATCATGAGTAACGTAGACGGTTCCATAGAAAGTATCTACATAATATTCCACTTCACTGTTGGTCTGTCCTTCATTTTCCACAAAAGGAATAGTTGAATTACTGATTTCAACACTGAGATTATCACCAGTATCTTGAGCTGAAACACAGTTCAATGAAAGAATCATCATCCCCATAAAAACCAACAACATTAAACATTTTTTCATGATTCTTTTCACCTCCTTAAAATTTGTTAATGAATATTGCCTCAATATTGAATACTATTCATCCTATAAATATAACCTTGGTTAACTGGAAAATTTTTAGTTTCCAATAATAATAATCAGATTAAAGCTCAAAAACACCATTATCTATGTTAGTTTAAAGTTGATTCTTATGAAGATAAGATATTAACTCTATTTTAAACCAGGTAACGATGGGGGTGATAAAAAAAATAACAGCATTTCTTAAAATATTTATAAATAAAATATAAAATTTGTTTTAGTTTTAACCTTCAATACGGTCCAGGTCAAGATATCCGTAACTGTCAACCAGTTCTTTAAATTTATCAGTGGTTGTTACAGTTTCTAAAGCCCCTTCTATATCTTTGAGGATGTCAATATCTCGGAGTTTTTCTTCAATATCGGAGTAATCCTTTTTAAGAATAATGGTAACTGTGATTTTTTCATCTTCGAATTTACAAACCTTATTCCCATTGATATCTGTTGATAATTGGATTTTCTCTTCCATTTTTTCACCTGACATGTATTCTTTTTAAATGGTTTATATAACTCTAGTGAACCTATATCATATTATTATTTCATATAATTAATCTGTATCGTGTTACTAGTATTTTGATAAAATTTTTATTCCTATAAAAATCAATGTTATCAATGATTTGAAACTGTATCCAGGGCAATTTTAGAGGCATTTTGTTCTGCCTCTTTCTTACTGCCACCAGTGCCGGTTCCCCTCATTTTACCATCAATTACGCACGCCATTTCGAAGGTTTTATCGTGTGGGTCTCCTTCTTCATTAATCAGCCTATAAGTTATATTGAGGCTGTCTTTGTCACATAATTGTTTTAATCTGGATTTGTAATCATAAAAAAAGATATCTCCGTTATCAATGTGGGGGATGACGGTTTTTGAGAGAAATTCTTTAACAGTTTCCAGACCCTGGTCAAGGTATAAAGCTCCAATGAAAGATTCAAACACATCACTGGTAACTGAATTAATTTCTCTTCTGGTAAATTCTAAACCATTACCCAACTTTATATGATGATGCAAACCTAATTCTATGGAATAAGTGTAAAGTGCCTGTTTGCACACATAATTAGACCGCAGGCGAGTTAATTCACCTTCATTGAAATTGGAATCCTTTTTATACAGATATTCAGATACTACCAGATCCAGAACTGCATCTCCTAAAAATTCCAGTCTTTCGTAACATTCAGTGAGTCCATGTTCATGAGCATAAGATTCATGAAGAAAGGCCACTTGGTATAGGTGAATGTTATTGGGTTTAATATTGAATTTTTCCAACAGTCTCATGTTAATCATATTAGTATATTGTTTACTCATTTTTAGTTGTTATTAATATGTATTTATGTGGGGTGTATAGAGCATTACTACTCCTTGTTTATGGCAATGAAATTAGTGTATTAAAATTTTAATTTAAACAGAATTTTGATTTTACTGCTAAGAAAATTAGGTAAATTTGGTTTTGATCTAAAGAGATTATGTAAATAGTTTCGAAATTACTACAAAAGAATCAATCCATATACCCTAATTCGTTGACTTATGGCCATTTTTAATGGTTTTGTTTTAGTGATATACAAAGAAAATATTAATAAAAAACTATATGAACTTTAATAAATTTACTTCGCTAAACCCTGATATAACGAAGTAGAGAATTTCATTGTCAGCACATCAAAAATTAAAGAAAAATGCCCCCAAAAGATTGGGTGCATATGTAAATAATTCATTTTATACTATTGTACAAGTCAATTGAATGTTTGATAGCTTCAAATGCTTTTTCAGCATTCTCCCATCCCAGTACTTTGGTTGGTTTTTCCTGCAATCGTTTGTATTCTGTGAAAAAGTGGGCAACTTCATCTAAAAATGCTTCCGGCACATCATAAATATTGTGAACATCTTTAAATGTAGGATCATTTACAGGCACGCCCAAAACCTTATCATCACTTTCATCTCCGTCAATCATCTTCATTAAACCAATTACACGGGTTTCTATGATACATCCGGGGAATGTAGCTTCTCTCATAACCACCATGATATCCATAGGATCTCCATCATCCCATAAAGTTTTAGGAATAATTCCGTACTCTGCAGGATAGTGCATGGGAGAGTACAAAACCCTATCCACTGCAAATGCTTCATTTTCTTTATCATATTCATATTTATTTCGAGTTCCTTTAGGAATCTCTACTACTGCATTAACTATTTGGGGAACATCTGGTCCAACTGGTATATCTTTCCATAAATTCATACAAATCCTCTCTTAATCTTTTTTTTTCAGATAAGTTTACAGGGTTAAAATGTTGCCATTTTAGGATCAGTCATTTGTTCTTCAATTCTGATGAGTTCATTCAATTTTGCAATTCTTTCCCCACCAATGGCTCCGGTTTTGATGAGTGGGGCTCCAAAAGCAACAGCCAGATGGGCTATGGTTTCATCGGTGGTTTCACCAGAACGGTGTGATACTACTGGAATGTAATTGTTATTTTTAGCAAGTTGCACTGTTTGGTAGGTGTCACTTAATGTACCTATCTGGTTGGGTTTGATTATAATGGCATTGGCAGCTCCTCTTGCTATTCCCTCAGAAAGTATGTTTGAATTGGTAACGAAAATATCATCACCACAGATAATACACTTATCGCCAACTTTCCTGGTTAATTCACTAAAACCTTCAAAATCATCCTCTCGAAGTGGATCTTCAACAAAAAACATTTTATAAGTGTCAATGATCTCTTCTATGAATTCTATTTGTTCACCGGTATCTCGACTGACACCTTCACGCGAATAAACATATTTTGACCCATCCCATAATGCACTGGGTGCTAAATCCAGTGAGGGTCTAACATTGATCCCAGTTTCATCTGATATTTCTTCACAGGCTCTGGATTGAATATTCAGTGCATCGTAATTGGAAAGGTTAGGTGCCCATCCTCCCTCATCACCTTTCCCACCAGTAAATCTGGTATCTTTCACCTTAATTAACTCCCCTATTCTTTTATGAACACTGGAATTGGCAAAAACTGCTTCGCTGATGTTTTGAGCACCCACTGGCACAACCAGAAACTCCTGTATGTCAGGTGCGTTTTTACCTGCGTGTGCCCCTCCATTAATCATATTCCCCAGGGGATAGGGAATTTCATTTTTCAACTTACCTCCCAAAAACAGGTATAATGGAATATCATGGGATGAAGCTGCTGCTTTTGCCACAGCAAGAGAAATCGCCACAGTGACATTACCACCTAAAGAAGATAAGTTGTCAGTACCATCGATCTTTTTTAAAATATCATCAACCAGAACGATTTCCTCAGCATTTATTCCCACTAATTCTGGTTTAACCCGTTCTGGAAATGCGTTAATTAATTTATCAATTCCTGCTTCTGGAAATGCCACTACTTCCAATGCACCGGTACTGGCTCCACTGGGCGCTGCAACTCTTCCAAATCCAGATTCAGTTGTTATATCTATTTCCACAGTTGCGTTTCCCCTACTGTCTAAAATTTTTCTTATTTCAATGTTTTCAATAGCACTACTCACATAAAACACCCCTCTATATTGATTTTTTACACTGCAACATTTATAGAAAAATTTGATAGCTGTTTGATAATTTTTAGAATATGTAAAGCTTTGAATGTGTATTCCAACTCGGATATTCCCATATATTTAGATCTCCTGAAACCTCCATTGATATTTTGAAGACTCCAAATAAAATTTCCAGTTACACCTGGTTTGATAGGTTGATTATTTAATATTTCACAGATCTTCATGCCGGCATACGTTGGTTCTATATAAGGTGGATATACATCCGGTATAAATGTAAAACCACCTTCTTTAGTTAGACATTTACCTACAAATTCTCTAATTGAATTTTTCATCCTAATCAATGATGGATCGATTAAATTCAATGATTCCAGAGCAAGATAGGTAGACACGATATCAGATCGACCCATTCCAAATCCCCCATCATCATTTTGATGGGGTAATATCCAGTCTACAACCTTACAAAAATTATCTAGCTGTAAAAGATATGATATGATGGTGTGAAAATATACAACTTCAAAATTTGCAAACTCAGTTTTAGAGTTTAGTTGTGTGATGTAAGATTCCGGAACTGTTATTTCTTCATTGAAAATATCCAAAATGTTCAGTCGATAAAACACTCCGGAAATACCATACATACGGTCTTTTTGCAGTTTTTGAATCCAGTTAATTGTATTTTCCTTATTATAAGGTTCCTCATTGAACATTTGAAGAATTTTCAATCCATAATAGGTGTTTTTAGTGTCAGGAAGACCTCTGTATAGAGTAAATCCACCATCTTCATGTTCCCGGTCATGCACAAATTTTAAAACTTTGTTGGCATATTCAGAACAAGGTATGAATAACAAATTTTCTTTAATAATTTTATCAGCCAATGTAGCTTCCTCCTTGAATTAACAGGAGTCATCAGCTTAAAAAAATAAGCGGTTAAAGGTGAACTCCATCACCAGTATCTACTATGTTTGATGTACCATAAATAACTTAAGTTGGAAAATTTGGATATATGCTACATTTCTAATTTCAGGCAGTTATTCCCCTATAGGTGAAAAAATAAGGGAGATTAATTATGTTGAATTAACGCTATTCTGGCTCCGTTAGGATCTTCTATAAATGCAAGTAATCCTACGGTTATAGGGGTGGGGTCCATGGTGATTTTAGCCCCTTTGGCTTTAAGCTCCTTAATCGTGGTTTTTAAGTCTTCAACTTCCATTCCTATTGAAAACAGTCCAGGTTCATCCTGTGGATTTTGAATAATTTCCACCATAGTCTCTCCTTCACCCTTAAGTAATGTGATTTTCCCGGCACGGCCAAGATCGTACCTGCTATCTATTTCAAATCCCATAACTTCTGTGTAAAATTTTATGGACTCATCCATATCTTCAACTATTATGGTTGTGTATTTTATTTTCATATTCCAATCACCATTTCCTGGATTTTCATCATCACTTCTTTATATGAAATGGAAAAATCCAATAAATATGTATGTAAATGTCAAAACTGTTCAACTATTTTTCCGGGTTTTTAACCGTTAGTTGAGATAAAAATAAATGTAATAATAATTATCACCACAACAATTGCAATGATGATGAAAAAAGGGGTAAAATCTTTGACAACATCCATTTTACTGGGCATTATCTGGATATTGTTCTCCTCCGCTAATCTGGTGATATATTCGTTGGCTTCCTTAGGGGAGGTTAAAGTCACCCTTTCATAGAGAGCTGTGGCGAATAATGGGCCAAAACCCTCCTCCTGAAGGTTTTCTATTAAAATTTCATCCAATCTACCAGGATCATCCTTCAGCTGAGTGTAATCGTACATGCAATTGGCACAGAAATATTTACCCTGTCTTTCTATAAGCAGGCCTTTGTTCCTACACTGGGGACATTTAAGGTAAATAGTGGATTTCATAGTATAATTATGAATTTTTCAGTGGATAAATATTAGGTCAGTCATATAAATTTTATATTTCAAAATCAGGTTTCCAAAAAAAATCTCAGATATTAGTGTTTTTTGATCAAGTGGGGTATATGTGTTACACTGTTTAGTGCATAGATTAAGGTTTTTTGATTCTGTTCATTAATTTTAAAAAAATCTTCAATTATTTTTCCAGCTAAATAATTACGGGTCTACCAGAATCCAGAGTATAACAATGGATCTAAAAACTGCACAGTACTATTCCGGTTATCAAAGCTATTGCAAACACTACCACTAATATTATGGTTTCTTTATTGTCCATTAATTGTCCTCAATTTTAACAGTTGATCTGTATCATTTTTAGCATTAAACTCATTAAATGTCCCACTATTTTTATTGTCATTATCAAAAAATTTATAGGGCATCAAATGTTTAGGTCAAACTAAAATATTGTTTTACATGTACAATATATTTATCCATTTTTGGGGATGTTCCATGTTCAAAGTTTCATCTGACTGATTTTAGGGAGTGGGAAGTAAAGCCAGGGCAACACCCAGATAAATGGCTAACGTGGCAATATCACTGAAAATTGTGGCCAGAGGACCAGTGGCTAATGCAGGATCATAGTTGAATCGTTTTAAAATCAGGGGTGCCAAGGTGTTTATGCTTACCGAGGCAAGGATGCTCATGAAAAGTGCTAAAAATATGATTATTCCCAGAGTAAGATTTTGTCGGGTTAAGTAAGCCATGAAACTGGCAAATAATCCTGAAACAGCTGCCAGTGCCGTGGCCACCACCAGTTCTCGGGTGAGGTACTTTCCAACATTGAGTTTTGTGTCCAGGGCCATGCTACGTATGATCAATGCTTCGGTCTGGGCTCCTGCAGCATCACTCATGTATACCATCACTGGAATGAAACTGGCCAGAGCAATGAAACTGCTTAAAAGATCTTCAAAGTGGCCAATAAGAGAAGCTGCCATTGTTCCGCCAACAACTCCTACAATAAGCCAGGGCAACCGTGAACGGATCATATGGGCAGCAGAAGAATTGATGGTGGTGTATTCATCTCCAACCCGGTGAAAGATACCTCCAAAGTTAAATATATCACTCTGCACTTCCTGGTTGAAGATGTGAAGTATGGTATCATAGGGCACTGCCCCCAGAAGCTTACCCTCACTATCCACCACTGGAATGGCTTTCAATCCATTGGATAGAGCCAGATATACGACCCGTTCCTGGTCAGTGTAAGGATCAACAGTTACCAGATCCTTAACCATAACATCTTCGGTTTTTAGAGATTTATCTAAACTCTTTAGCAGGTCTTTGATGGAGATAACTCCTTTCAAGATATTCTTAGGGGTGGTGATGTAAAAGTAGTCTATACTGCAGTATTCGCAGGAGTTCTGGGTTAAAAGGTCTTCCACTTCATCCAGTGTATCTTCTACATTGTAAACAGGAATTTGGGCTATCATATTGTAGCCTGCTGTTTCTTCTGGGTATGTGGGTTCTGATTCCATGTATAAAAACTTCCTAAAGCATAGTTGGTTGTCTGTAATAATATTATCTCTAGTGTTAAAAAAGATACTTAACAGGACAAACCAGAAATCACTGTTATATGAGTATGACAGTTTTTTTATAAACTGAGATTTTCATAAGAAATAACCAGAAAAATAAAAAAAGGGGGGAAAAGTGATTATTTTTTCCTTCCAGGTAGGATTACTCCACCAACCATCAGAATTGCAGCCACTAATAATGGTAACAATGGTGTACCCGTGGCTTGCATTGGGACAGTTTTGGCACTCACCGAGCTTGCAGCAGTAACTACTACTTCTGCAGGTAGTGGGGTCATAAATCCGTCGAGTAATGCATATATATGGGCGGTTCCCAATCCATCATCTGCTCTGAAAATGGTGGATACAATACCAGCAGCTGTGTAACGAGTCACTGATTTACTGCCCACATTTCCAATGTCCGTAGTGATGGTTATTGGTGTTCCGTCTGGTATGTGGCCGATAAGGGATGTGTCTTCGCCCAGGTTGTTGAAGACGACACTGGCTGTCACCAGGGACGTGCTTCCATACACCACACTGACCGGAACTGCTGATACTTTAAGAACCAACCATTTAGATGTGTCTGCATAGTTCAAAGGGTCATAGATGGCATTTGAGAGAGTACGTGGGTCGTTGTTGGATCCCCACCAGTTATTGGTAGCATCAACCTGGAAACCAATCATATCACTTCCAGCAGCCAATGCACCGACTGGTACTAAGTTGACGTATAGTCCATAGGGAGTATTTCCAACGATCCTGTTGACATTGATTTCAATTGTTGATATGCCGTTTGTACCACTATTTCTGAGGAAGTAACCTATATAGATCCCATTACCGTCATTGTTAAGGAAGTTGTTACCACTGAGTTTAACCATCCCTGGATAGATGAAAATCGCACCACCCATGTTAGCACTGTTTCCAGTAAATGTACTGCCAGTGACAGTTAACGTACCACCATAGTTGAAAATCGCACCACCCCTATTCGTGGCCTTGTTGTTGTTGAATAGGCTGTTGGTTACTGTAACAGTTCCAGAGTTTGCAATAGCCCCACCAACATCGTCAGCTTCATTGTTGACGAAGTTACAGTTAATGACGTTCAAAGTACCGTGTTTTACTACAATGGCACCACACTCATTATCAGGCTTACAGTTCTGGATAGTTAAATCTTTGATGTTTACTGTATAATCACCAGGGATGTAGAATAGCGAGTACAGATTTTTTCCATCAATAATGGTGGTATCTTTTTTTGCACCCTGAATAGTGACATTTTTTTCTATTGTGATATTGTTATCCTTAGAATTTTCATCTATATTCTTATCGTAGGTTCCTTCATCCAGGTGAACAGTACCAGCATCAGTCACATGTATAATACCAAACATTACTGTTTGAAATGGATTTTCTTCAGTACCGGTACCTGTATCATCACTTCCAGTAGGAGATACATACACATTATCACTTATTGGTTGTGCAAAACCAGTGCCAGCAAGGATAATAGCAATTAAAAATACACCAAAAATCAGTATTATGTGTTTTCCCACAGTTATCACCTCCTTTTACAGTTTTCAATTTGTCTGTAAAATGCCAGATTTCAAAATGATGTTTGATTTTTCCTGGAAGAGGTGATACCTGTACTATTTATATAAGAAATTATTGAAAGCCCCTCCCCTGAGCTTTTTACTTGTTTGTATTAGTTTTGGCACGACTCAATGCATTAAATTGACATTTACTCTTCTTAGGAATTATTAGCAAGCAATACAACTTACCAATAAACCCTAACTATAATTATATTTTTTATTGTAATTATAGTTATCACTAATAGACAATATGCATGATTGATAATTTCTAAGAACGTTTCTTATAACAAAAAATTTAATAACTGCTTTTAACCTGTTCTTTTTTACTTTTAAGTCCTACAGTTAGAATAGTCATAATTAGGGCAACTACAGCCATGAACAGGAATGCATATGTATATCCTTCCAGATTCCCTGCGTACGATCCAATAACCGCTCCAATAAGAGCTCCTCCAATGAGTTGCCCGGCACTGGTGATTATGTTGATCAATGCCTGTCCCGATGCTCTTTCCTTGGGAGGGCTTTCCACCAGCATAATATAACGTGGAGGAGAGCCAATAGTTGTACTCATACCCACACCAACCAGCACACCGGCAAAAATGAATAGGTAGAAAGATTCAGAGAAAGTGCTGAGTAAAAAAAGACCAATTATCATTATAGATGCCCCGGTAAACATGATATTCCGGGAACCAAACCTATCAAGGAGTTGTCCGATGATTGGTGCACCAATAGCCATGGTCATGACTATAGGTAGTAACATTAAACTTGCATTTGATGAACTGAAAGCTAAAGCCACAATTACAAAGGAAGGTATGAAAACAGTTGAAGCCTGAATAAGACCAGTACCAATCATTATACCTGAAACCAGTCTAACCTCCTTGCTACCTAATAGATCAACCTGGATCAGGGGATCTGTGGATTTCAACTCCAACTTCAAAAGAACTGGTAACAGCAATATACTTAAAACCAGGAAAGGCCACACAGACAAAGAGAAAAAACTGGTTAAAAAGTTGTTAGTATCTATCTGGTTAATTGCGTAGGCTAAAAAAGAAACCAGGAACCCCAGAGTAAGTATGCCTGGCCAATCCAAACTGAGCTGCCTGTTTTTTTCACCCCTGGGGAGAATGTAAAGGCTTCCTGCTAGAACAATAACTGAAATTGGGATGTTAATGATGAACAGCCACTGCCAACCATAACCTAGGAGTAAACCCCCGAGTATAGGTCCTAAAACTCCTGATATACCCCAAACCGAACTCAAAACCCCCAAGGCTCCTCCGCGCTTTTCAGGTGGGAAGATGTCTCCAATAAATGCATTGGCAACTGGAAATATTCCCCCGGCACCCACACCCTGAATAGCCCTTCCCAGGAGTACCATTTCAAATGATATGGCTGTGATGGTTATCATTGAACCTGCAGCAAATAACAGGATGTTTACCAGGTAAACTGTTTTTCGCCCATGGATATCTGATAGTTTAGCCATTAATGGTGTTCCTATCATGAAAAAAAGAATATATATGGTGAAAACCCATGATAACAACCGTTCATTAACCCCGAAGTAGGTTCCAATAGCAGGTAGTGCAGGGCCCACGATCCCGATATCCAGGGAGCCCATGAACACACCCACCAGGAGTAAAATCAGTATCCTAGTTTGACCTTGATATACCATAAAAACAATTTTAATTTCCGGTTAAAAAGGTTTTCTCTCGAGATATCCTAGGAAGTTCCGGTAAAAAGCTGGTTGAAAATGCTAAAAATTTTTTAAAAACTTATAAATCAAATCATAAGTGTCCTGGGGGTTTTCCACCAGGAGATTATGACCCACACCCTCCATTACTTCCATTTTTGAATTGGGGATGGCATTTTTAATTTTATTAGCATGATATAAGGGAGTGAAAACATCTTCTCGTCCTGCAATAATCAGGGTAGGGGAATTGACATTTTTCAAGGAACCAATAAAGTTAACTTGCTGACAGGCCTTTATTGACTCCTTTAAAGCAGGAATAGAACTGGTTTTTCCCATAAGATCTCTAACTTCTCGGAAGAATTCCCTGTTTTTTGCAATGAATTCTGGAGTGTTAGCCAGTTTGAGGCAATGGTCAAAAAAGGCATTATAACCCTCATCATTTAATGTTTTTAAAAGTTCCCGGAAAATGGAGTCCAGATGAAAATCAACACAGCTAAACGAGGAAATAAGGATTAAAGATCTGATTTTATCTGGACGTTTAAGTGCCAGTTGTTGTAATATGGCACCGCCCATAGAATGGCCTATAAAGTGTGCCTGTTTTATATTCAGTGATTCTAAAAGCTGATTAATGTCATTTGAGAATAATTCTATGCTGTATTGTTCAGGAGTTTTACTGGATCTGCCATGACCCCTCAGATCCACTGCTAGAACCCGGAAATTTTCTTCCAGTAGGGGGGTTAACCCGCCCCATACCGTATGATCACTTCCCAGGCCATGCACGAGAACCATAGGATAACCTGTTCCCCTGTCCTGGTAATATAGGTCTAAATCATTTAAGGTAAGTTTATTCATGTTAACTGATTATAAACTGTTTATACTAGAATTTTTCTATTAATCCTAGTTTGAAGTGTAACAAGTTGAATTTAGTCATTTGTTTGGGATAACAGTAAAGTAAAAAGAGAACACTTTTTTTGTGTATCTGGAAAATATTTTGTAAAACTTGTTAAAATTAACTACTCTAAAAGTTAAAAATAACTACTCTAAAAGTTCTTTCAAATTAGCCGCTGCATCTTCATTCAAGGGATTAATATTCAATGCATTACCATAAGCTTCAATAGCTCCCTCATCGTTGCCCAGTGCATGCAGGGACATGGCCAGTATAGTCCAGGCATCATCCCAGTCATCCCGTATCTTGAGGAGTGTATCTGCAGTATCCCTACTTTCCGGGTAACTATCAATCTTATAGAGGGAAACTGCCAGATAATAAAGAGTTTCCGGATCATCATCCCTGATTTGGAGGGCTTTCTTGAAGGATTTCAATGCTTCCTGGTGTTCATCCTTAGTTTCGAGGATGATACCCTGATACTTCAGTGCAGAAAGGTTGTTTTCATCCATCTGGAGTGCTTTTTGGAAACAATCTAAAGCTTCTTCTAGGTTGCCGTTTATGTAGAATGATTCACCCTTCCTGGTGAGACTCTCTGGATTTTCAAACTCCTGATACCCTTCTGCCCCCAATGTGCCTGGTTTTAAGGGTCCTGTGGCAGATTTAACATGGTTTATGATGATATCTCCAGGCAGATCCATACTTTCACCCTTCATCATCTTCATCATCGCCTCCAGTATGAAAACAGTGCCCTTCTTATGCAACGGTTTGTTATCATTACCACATTTAGGAGAATAAATACAGGTGGGGCATCCTTTCTGGCACTGACAGCTTTTCACCATGTCCTGGGTTACCTCCACCAGTTTCTCCATAACCTCCACTGCCTTCTCTGCCAGGCCAATACCACCCTCATAGGCATCATATATGAATATAGTGGCCTTACCAGTTTGTGGATGATAATTGGTGGATAATCCGCCTATGTCGAACCGGTCACATAAGACCAGTAATGGGAACATGGAGATAAGTGCGTGTTCTGCACCGTGGAGACTGCCAGCGTAGGCATCCTTTTTAGGGAAAATGTTCTCCAGACTATCAGCCACCACTCCTGGAAGGGTAAACCATAAACCACGGGTATGATACTTTAGAGAAGGTAAGTCCAGTTCATGTGTGGATAAAGTTTTTCCATAGAGCATCTCCTTGTACTTATAGAAATCCTGGGTAACCTTCACCTCACCAAAGGACACACTGAAATTACCTATCCTTCGGGTGTTGATTTCTTTTTCAATGGAAACATCTACATTCCGGAGTGCCTGAGTATGATAATCCACATCCATCTTTTTAACATTTATCCTGCGTTTATCCAGGTCGAATTTGTCAACAATGTAGGTTTCACCCTGATTTATGAGCACCGCACCTTCATGTGCTTCACTGTAGGCATGTTGCCTGTCCATAGTCTCCATCACCCGTTTATTATGGAAAACCTTGAAGTTGTCACTGGAGATCTGGTCCAGATTGATTTGAAGGGCAGGATCCTTAAGTCCGATAAAGGTCAATCCGGTAAGTGCTTCTTTAACCATTTTTTCCCTGCGTATGGCCTCCAGGGTGTCAAAATCACCTTGGAAATATTTCTCAAAATCATCAACAGTTAATGGTAATTCTTTAATAGCACATAAAAGGTGTCCTCTGGTTATTTTTTTATTCTGCAGGTCTATAACTGCATTTTCATGTGACTTGTGAAAGAGGAATTCTGGATGTTTCATGAGATACTGATCCAGTGCATTTTCAAAGGCCACCATAACCACCAGAGATTCGTTTTCTGCTCTACCGGCACGTCCTGCCTGTTGCCAGGTGCTGATCATGGTACCGGGGTAGCCACTGATTATCACACAGTCCAGACTACCAATATCCACACCCAGCTCCAGGGCATTGGTGCAGGTGACACCAACCAGGTTACCAGTTTTCAGGCCCTTTTCGATTTTTCTGCGCTCTTCTGCCAGGTAACCAGATCGGTAGGCAGTTATTCTGTGGACAAGGTCGGGTTTTGTTTGGTTTAATTCTCTTTTGGTCCACATGGCTATGATTTCAGCCATTTTACGGCTGATTGTGAAACACAGAGTCTGTAGATCATTTAAAACCATGAGCTGGAACAGGTTCTTGGTCTCCTGGTGAGTGGAAAGATCACCCCACTTGGCAAAAGGGTTGTACAACAAGAAATGTTTCCGTCCACTGGGACTGGTATCATGGTTAACCTCCTGGAAGGTTTTACCCACCAGGTTACGGCTGAACTCTTCCGGATTGGCCAAGGTGGCAGAGGAGAGAATAAACTGGGGGTAACTACCATAATGACTGCATATGCGTCTCAACCTTCGTATGAGGAAGGCTACATTAGAGCCGAAAACACCCCGGTAATGGTGAGCTTCATCAATAACCACGTATCTAAGGTTTTTATAAAAACGACTCCACTGATGATGCCATCCCAGGATAAGGTGTAACATGTAAGGATTGGTTAAAATTAGACGGGAGTTCTCTTTAATCCAGGGGCGAATGTTCTTGGGAGTGTCACCATCGTAGATGTTAGGTTCAAAATTCAGATTGCAGGATGATTCCATGTGTTTTAACACGTTAAGCTGGTCATTGGCCAGGGCCTTGGCCGGGTAAATGTAAAGGGCTGTGGCCTGAGGATCCTGACTTAACGTTTCAATAATAGGGAGGTTAAAGGCTAGGGTTTTACCAGAAGCAGTGGGGGTGGTTATAATGACATTTTCCCCATCACGAATGAGCTGGGTGGCTTCCACCTGATGCTGATAAAGCTTAATATGACTTTCCTGGAGGTAGTTTCCTATGGATGGAGGAAGATCTTTCACTTCACCATACTGTGCCTTCCTCTCATTGAGGGTTTCAATGTGTTCCACCTTCCTTTTGAATGTGCGGTTACCTTCCAGGGTGTTCAGGACATTTTCAAGCATGATAATCTTCTTATCACAATATATGCAGGGAGAGGTATAAATAAACTGGTGATCTGTTCACAGATGAATCAGGTCAATTAACAACTAATTCCTTTACCTTTGAACACATGAAATCTAAGATTAATGATTTTGGAGATGAATAAATATATAGAAAAGCAATAAAGTATCATTTAACCTATTAAAATATTTAATTTTTTTTAATTAAGGTTTTTTAAAGTTTCAAGTTCGTTTTTTACATTCAAATACTCTGTGACATCTTCACAAAAGACAAAAACGCCACCAATATCGCCAGATGACAGATTCCAGGGTTTTATTTCACAATTTAAATATTTAACATTCCCATCTGGATCTACAAATTCAACTTCATCCAGGCAGACTGTTGAACCATTTAATGCTTTTTTATGAACTTCTTTCCATTCATCAGGAAAATTAGGGAGGAGTTCATATAAACTTTTGCCACGAATCTTTCCATTTTTTAAACCATGATCTTCAATCCAGAGTTTGCTGACGGCAAGGAATCTCATTTGAGTGTCAAACATGGCAATACTTATTGGTGCGTGATTTATGAATTGTTCGAATCCTTCATCACGTTTTTTCAAAACATGATTAGCAATTTTTAACTTTTCCTCATAAATTTTATGCTCTGTAATGTCTCTGGCAACTGCAACTATGGCTACGATATTTTTGTTTTCATCCAGGACTGGTTCACCTGCCCATGAAAACCAACGCAATCCCTGTTTCGTAGTTAAACTATTCACAAAGTATCCATCCTTACCTGATTTCAAAACTTTCCTAAAAGCTTTTTCTACGGATTCAATATTACCACCATTTAGAAAATCTTTATAATGTTGACCTAATATTTTTTCTTTGATTAAACCAAATGTTTCACAATAACTTGGACTTACAAAAAGAAATCGCCCTTCTAAGTCTAATTTTATAACTAAATCTCTCTGAGATTGGACGATGAGACGATAATTAGCCTCTTTTTCTTTTAATTTATTTTCCATTTTGCTTTTGTAAAGAGCTAATTCAATAACATAGTAAAGTTCTGCAGGCTGAAATGGTTTTAATATATAACCATATGGTTCTGTTTTTTTAGCTTTTTCAAGAGTTACTTCATTAGAATGAGCTGTTAAATAAACCACAGGAATTTTTAATTGATTAATTTCATTAACAGCATCAATTCCATCTATTTCTCCTCTTAAAATAATATCCATCAAAATAAGATCTGGTTTTATTTCTAAAGCTTTAGTTACAGCTTCTTCACCACTTGAAGCAATGTAGGGGACTTGATAACCAAAAGATTCTAATATACCTTTGACATCCATTGCAGTGATGGTTTCATCTTCTACTACAAGGATTTTGATATTGTTCATAAGTAAAAATCTCCTTTGAAAAACTAAGGTGAAGGTTATAAATAAATGTGATCATAGACTGTAATCGGTTCCACGAACCTTTAACTAAAATTCAGAACAGCCTGGTCTGATAATCATTACCAATCTTCTCTAGAGTTCCATCTCCCAGTATATGGGTGATTTTAAAACCATTTTTCAGCAGTGATTGGCTGATAAGATGGTGGCGATGGCAACGATTAGGATCCTCCTCACTGCACATTAAAACAATCCTATTATCCTCTGCTTGATCCATGAGTTCATTAAGTCCCTCCTGATATTTACCATCAGCTTCCAGGCGGTGATATACCAGTCTATCCTCATGGTAAAACCTCTTATCACGAGGTTTGCCACCAATCTTGTTTCCCAGATAAATGTATTTTATGTGGTGGTCATCAAGTGCTTTTTCCAATGGTTTCTTGTTGAAATGAGGGGAGTATTTGCTGTAGGGACTGGACCTGACATCCACCACCATACTGATATCCTGTTTCTGGATGAGTCCCAGAAATGAGGATAAAAGATGGTTGCTGTGGCCAATGGTGAAAATTTCAGTGTTCATGTGATCATTCAAGTTTTTTTTGGTTCATGCTTCAATTTAACGTACTATTTTTTTATTAGAAATTTAAGAATTCAAATGGTTCTTTGGTATTAGTTATATTTAAACACGTGTAAGGGTATCAATAAAATAAGGGAGGATCCAATCATGGTTGATACAAAAGACAAGGTTGAACCGAAAACTATCCGGTACACAATGGGTATTATGGAACATACCCAGATTAATTTGATCAATACACATAAAAACCATCAACATGGCCTTAAAAATAGGGATCCGGTGATTATTATCCATAAAGATGATTTTAGTAAAATAGTTGATGACATTCCAGATAAAGCCCTTCAGGATAAGTTCAGAGAGCTTTACAAAATCGTGAAAGAATGGTAATTATTGTTTAAGAAATAAATTTATAGATATCTCTTATTTTTCCCGATATTCCACTTTAAAATCTTTCCAGGGATTTTTACCAGTTTTGGATGGCTGTTTACCATTGTAGGTTATGCGTACCTCCAGTCCCAGATCCACCTTTTTCATCAGATCATCCAGGACCTTGGAACCCCAGATCTTCACCTCACCGGCACTGGTTTTCATGGTGTAAAGTTTGCTCTTGTACTGACCCACATCTTCCTCCAATTCAATGTAGGTGCCCTGTAATGTTTCTCCAATGGCTTCAGGCTCCCAGAAACTCGGTTTTTCAACTACATCTTCATCTCTTTTAACTTCTTTCCATTTGCTCATAGCAGGGTCTCTCCTTCTACAGATAATCTTATTTAATAGCCACTATCCTCATGTTGAATGTTCATTTATTATTTTTAACCATAAATGGTTTTATACTTATCATGAGGACACGAAGTAAACACCGATACAGTGGATAGTGTTTAATGGCAATAAGAAATTATTATATATAAAAAAAGCCATAATAACATTAATAAAATGTTTAAGGTGAGGGGAAATGAAAGTTGATTATAAAACGTACATAATAATGCTAATAATAGCAGCAAGTATAGTCATGGTGTCTGGATGTGCCAGTACCTACCAAACATTTAACAATTCAGGTTTATACCTGCAGTATCCCGGAAACTGGACAGGGATTGATGTTCCAGCCACAGACCAGGATCTGGCAACCCAATCCGGCTTTAACATAATAGGAGTCTTTGTAGATGGACAATCAATTGGCAACTACACCTATATCATGGAAATCGGTGCCGGAAACATCACCGATATCAATCTCACTGCAGCAGCTGATAACTTAAACAACAATTACATAGTAAATGAAGCAGATCAGGCCCCACTGGTGAACCGGACAACACTTAAAAATGGGTACGATGCCATTATCTACTCATATAATGCCACAGGAGCTTCATCCAACCTGACAGTATTTGCGACTACTTATGTTTTCTCCAAAGATAACCAAACTGCCTACTACATTATCTTCGGAACTCCCCTAGGTGATACTGCAGAGACCCAGGAAACGATACAAAAAATCGCAGACTCAATTAAAATAGACTAAAAAAAGGTTAGATGGGTTCAATTATGATATGATCCCCATCTCATCCTTTATTTAATGAAGGAAATCTATTTATTTTTCAAACTTCCCATTTTGATTGCTGTGAATTTAGAATAAATTATCATCTCATTAGAAAATAAACCATGTACTCATTTTTACAGGGATAACTCCAATTTCATCACATTAAAATTCCAGTACCATCTAAACCAACATTTATTTTAATGGATATAACCCAATACTTATGCAGGATGCATTGGTTGTACTTCGTGTCTACCTCAAAAAACCAATGTATCCCATTCTACTATTACCCGGTTTAACTTTTCTAAAATCATTAATTATTTGTTTTATAATAAGAACAACTGGATAAAAATAGAGTCATGGTGTGACCAAATGGGAAAACCAGTCTGGATAATTATAATAATTGCCGTAGCTATCTGCATTTGTTGTGGTTTCTACATATCCACAGTCATGGTTTTTCCTGAAAACCCGGCGACTCATGGTTATTTTGATATGATATGTGGAATGCCATTTGTCAGTACACATGGCCCTCACCCTGAAACATTCTGGCAGAAGGGAGGCGATTGCGATGACCGTGCCAGGGTATTTAAGGCTTACCTTGAAAGTAAAGGTGCAACTGGAGTTCAATTATGTTGGATGTGCAGAATTGAAAATGGTACCATGGTCAAAACCAGGACCGGGGATTATTCACACGAATTTGTGGTCTGGAATAACCGGGTGTACAACCCTTCACATAACCAATCCAGACAATTTTACAATGCACCCATACATGAATATCAGGCATTTGCCTCAAAAAGTCATGGTTTCAACACCTGGTATTTTGAAAACCAAACTGTGGGAATTTCATTCTAAAAGACTAATAACATTGGGGCCATCATTTTAGAAGATTAATACTCTTGAAAATTCCATTTTAGAAGATTCATCTCTTTGGGACCATCATTTTAAAAGATGAATAGCCTTGAAAATTCCATTTTAGAAATGTACATTCGTGGTAACATCCTCTTAGAAGTGATCATCACTCATGATGGGTTCCAGATCCCGGTGATCCTTTAAATCCTCTTTAGTAAGAGGTGTGGCCTTCTCCCAGTAACCATAGATTTCAGGGACCAGTTCGGGTAGGATGGATGTTTTCCCGGTTACTGTGGTTTCCAGTGATTTATGAAGACTGTACCAGTACCAGTTGGCACTGCCCAGATAGAAGGTTATATCATCTATAATTATGACCTTGGAGTGGAGTTGGGGGAGTGTTCTGGCCTGAAAGTTTTCCAGATTTTCCTGGGCCAGGTTCAGTGCAGACATGGTCTTACCATCAACCAGGCCATCATCATCTATACGCACCAGGAATAAGACAGCTAAATCTGGTTGTGGTAGTGAATCTATAACTATCCGTGTAAAATAAGCATCAAGCCAGGGGCCAACTATCATAATGCTGTTGGTTGCCTGCAGGATACTGTTCTGGAGTTGTGGGATTATTTGATCCTTACCCAGCAGGGTCAACTTTTCAGGTGTTGCATTTGGATTCATAATGACTAGTGGCTATGTTATTAGCTGTTATGGAAAAAAAATAAAGAATAAGTAATTTTTTTAAAAAAAGGTACTTTTTATTCCACTTTAACCTCAAAAGTTTCTTTCTTCTCCAGCTTGGGCATGATGATGGTTAAAACGCCGTTATCGAATTTGGCAGTGACATCATTCAGTTTCACCTTGGCTGGTAATATTAAAGTACGGGCAGCAGAAGCATAACGTCTTTCCTTCTTATGGTAAGTTACTCCTTCTTGGTCAGTTTCTTCGGAATGTTCTGCCCTGATCTCCAGGGAATCCTCGGTAAGATCGATCTTTATATCCTCACGGTTAACACCGGGTAGATCGGTTTTAACCACGATGTTATCATCGTTTTCTATAACATCCATGGCAGGTTTAGCTGGTCCCCCCTGATATTTGGCAATGGCTTTATCAAGATCTCCCTGTCTTTCCTTAAGAGTTTGAAGCATGTCACTAAATAGCTGTTCTGCAGTTCCTTTTTTCTCACTCATGTTAATCCTCCCAGAATTTTTATAATCCAGGATATAACGCTGTCTTAAATCAGCGATCCTGACTGTACTCACCTTCTAGTTATGTTGTTTAGAACACTTAATAGTTTCCACTGAGTTTTTATGTTCCACTAAAAACCTCGTTTATTTTTCACTGAAATTCGTGTTACACAATTAATTTAATGCCGGTATTTTGCCAGGAAAATATCAGTGTGATTTTTTTTTTTAGTGATGAAAACTTTTATAAGGGAAGTAATACCAATTTTTTATTATAAATTTTTTTATGAGGGTGTATTCGTAGTTGAAAATATTGGAAAAATTTAATTTTAATATTATAAAAACGCAAAACAATACTTTAAATATTATATACAGGTTTTTTTTAACTGTTATATCAGTGGTTAATGGAAATAAGGCATTCGACCTTTGCACATATCATTTTGCCAGGTCATGATATTATTACTGGTTTTAAAAATAAATGGTTAACCCTGCTAGCACTATCTCTGGGAACCATGATGGTTCCCATCAATGCCAGTATTACCAATGTATCCCTGCCCACCATCTCCATGTTTTTTGGAGTGAGCCTGGCCACAGCCCAATGGGTGCTGATAAGTTATCTCATTACACTTTTAGGATTTGTACTTTTCTTCTCCAGACTGGGAGATTTCTGTGGGCAAGAAAGAGTTTATCTGGCTGGATTGGTTGGTTTTGTGGTAACTTCCCTACTGTGTAGTCTGTCACCATCCATTGAGGCTTTGATTGTTTTCAGGGGTTTGCAGGGACTGGCCGCTGCCATGATGATCAGTGTATCCATGGCCCTGGTACGCAGATCCTTCCCAGCCCCAGAACTGGGAAGTGCACTGGGTATATATGCAGTGGCCATTGCTGCCGGTCTGGCACTGGGGCCAGCCATAGGGGGGCTTGTTTCCAGCTTCATGGGTTGGAGAGGCATATTCCTGGTTAACCTCCCAGTGGGAATTCTGGACTTTGTATTCTGTTTCCAGGTTTTAAAACGAAGCCAACGCCAGATAGTTAAATGGGACCTTCCTGGAACTGTACTGCAGTTTGTTTGCCTTTTTCTGGTAGTTTATACTCTGAATCTTGTGGAAAATGGTGATTTCACCCAGGCAGTTATTACTGGGGTTCTGGCCATCACCACACTTTTAGGTTTTGTGTATCAGGAGTTACGCTGCCAGAATCCAGTGCTTAAACTGGATTTATTCCAAAACCATACATTCACAGCCTTTACCCTTAGCCTGCACTTTAACTACATATGTATGTACATGATGTTCTTTGCAGTGCCCTTCTATCTCCAGAAGGTTCTCTATCTAGATTCTGGAACCACTGGATTAGTTTTAACAGCTTCACCCATTATAATGATGGCAGTATCACCCCTGAGTGGGATGGTGGCTGATCGTTTCGGTTCCAGAACCCCTGCTTTCCTGGGTTCAATGGTATCAGCACTGGCACTGCTTTCCATGACCCAGTTAACAGTCAACTCCAGTGCCTGGGATGTTTTTTTCTCCCTGGCTATGCTGGGATTGGGAGCAGCCCTGTTCCAGTCACCCACCAACCGTACTCTGATGAGTCAACTACCCTTAGAAAAGGCTGGTGAAGCTTCAGGAATTATTGCCACCACCAGGAATCTGGGTATGGTGTTTGCAGTGTGCTATGCTGGTCTTCTGATACACCTGGCCATAGCCCCGGATATGATGCACTCTGCACACCTGGCTGGTCAGGCAGCTGTGGATCTTACCAGTGGCCTGCATCTGGTGGTGTTATTAGGTGCAATTTTAAGTGTGAGCATGGCATTCCTATCCCTGGTTGGACTTAAAAACAAGAGAAAAACCATGGTTAAGTATGAAAAGGTGGCGGTGGAAAAAACCATCAAGGTGGAAAAAAGGGTGATTGGTACCATAAGCAGTGCAGTTATGGTGATGGGAAGTTATCACTCTAAATAGGTAAGAACAGTTTATCTACATGGGTAAGAACTGTTAATCTACATGGGTAAGAACTGTTAATCTAAATGGGTAAGAACTGTATAATTCCCATCAGGATAACTAATTAGATTTTAACAATTCTATTGGATTCTAACAAATAATACACCTTTTTAAATAATATACCTTTTTTTTTGGTGATAAAATTCACAATCGATTTTAAATGATGGTGAAGACATTCCTAGATCTAAGGAAGGTGAACATTTTGACTGGGAAAAATTTGGTTGTTTCTACATTATTTTTAATTTTGATATTGCCGTTTTTTAGTGGAGTTTTTGGAGCAGATAATACTGTTAACAACAATACAGACGAAATAGGTGACGATGCAGCTACTACCGGGATCATGATTCAGGAACTATCTGAAAACCCGGTGGTTGGTAATGTTTCTGATGTTAATAAAAAAGTTATTAACCAAGTATCCAATCAACCAATTGTTCAACAAACTTACAACACTATCACACCTTATGTTCAGCCAGCTGTATCTAATGCGAACTTGTACCTGTCTTTTGCACAGCAACAGGGAATACTTTTTGCTAATATGGTAAATAACCAGCAGCAAAGCTTTATGATATCTCAAGCAGCAACTGTTGAGTCTGTTCAACAGATTTTTGGCTTTTAATAACATATTCTGCCAGCACTTCAAGCGGCATGGGGAGATGTTTACTTTGTGAATAATTCAGGATCTGTGTTTATTCAGGATCTGTGTTTTAAAATTTTCGTTCTGTAAGTATTGGGGAAAATATTAATATGTCCCGCTATTTTATTTCAGTTAAAGGTGATTTAAAAATGATAAAACACAGTATTGTTGGTAACGCTATGCAGATGCTTATAACTGAACTATCCCCTAATGATGAAGTGTACGGGGAATCTGGTAAATTCTTATGGAAAACTTCCAACGTGGATATGGACACACGATTTGGAACCCAGAAACACGAGGGGAAGAGTTTCCTGGATAAAGCTATTGGTACAGCTATTGATGTGGGTAAAAGAAGCCTGGCCGGAGAAGGTGTGGCATTTGTACATTTTTCACCCATGGGTGGAGATGGGAAGGTGGCCTTTGCTCAGATGATCCCAGGGGAGATAACCGCCCTGGAACTGGACGGATCCAGGGAATTGTTTGTTCAGTCTGATGGGTTACTGGCTGCCGAGAGCACCATAGACTTTAACATAGCATTAACTAAGCGTTTGGGGGCTGGTGCTTTTGGTGGTCAGGGTTTTATCCTGGAAAGATTTTCAGATAAGGGGACACTGTTTATTGGATCCTGTGGGAATTTCATGGAACTTAACCCAGCAGACTATGGGGGAACCCTACACGTGGACACTGGCTGTCTGGTGGCCTTTGAAGATAGCGTTGATTATGACATAGAATTCATTGGTGGTCTGGATAAGAAAGGATTGAAAAACATTGTCTTTGGTGGAGAAGGAATATTCTTCGCCAAACTGACTGGAAATGGAAAAGTATGGATCCAGTCCATGAATGTGTACTCCCTTTCTAAGACCCTCTTCAAGTACTCTGGTCAGAGATCTGCAGAGGACCGCACTGACCTGGGTGGATTGTTGAGTAATATTTAAGGGATAAAACTTTCCCTATTTCTTCTTTTAAAAAAAACTATGGATCAGTGCCGCCTTTTTTATCAATTACCGTGTTTATTAACTAATTAACCAGTGATTTTTTAACACTTTCCAGATCATTTTTAATCCGGGTTAAAGTATGTTTAGTTCCGGACATGCGGCCGAACATAACTCCTGCGGTGATGCTGACGATAATACCCATGTAAGTGGTTCCATCTGTCCAGTAACCTACTACAATGGTTCTGGTGATAATGAAGATAATGTACAAAATGAATATGATGGCACCAATCCAGTCCATGTTACTTACCACCTGGTTGGTTTCCTCATCCCAACTTAAGTGGTACATACGGCTTACTATGATCCCCACACCTACACCTAGGATGATACTGGTAACTGCGTATATTATGTTAAAACCGTTAATAACCACTTCGTAAACGGTAGCAGCAAATAGTACAATGGATATGATGGTTAATATTCTAAGCCGGGTGAATACGCGTTTGTCCAGAAATTCTCTTGAATTTGTTTTCTTGGGAGTCATAGAACAAGCCTGTCAGTGTCATTTATAATGTTTAATCTGTTTTTACTGATATTTATTATAATATATATTATTGTGGTGTAGACATGAGTTCATTTTCACTCCTGAAACATCCTTTATCAAGTGTAAAATAAAATTTCTACGAAAAATTTGAAAGATTTATGAATAATTCACTTTAAATATACATTATCATGATGTTGATATTTCAAAAAGAGAATGTAATGTCCTGATTCGTTGATTTCATAAATCAAAACATATGAACCAATATGGGCCCGACGACTTCCAGACAGATCTCCCCTTAATGGTTTATAATGGTAAGGATTTTCTATGATTTGACCTATCTTTTTTTCAACATTCAAATAGTGTTGTCTATCCTTTTTCTCCAGTTTTTTAAGAAGACGCTTAATATCTAGAGAAAGATAAATATCATAAGACATGTTTATTCTGAAATATCTTTATGCATGTCTTTTAAAGATTTATAAACAACATATTTTCCTGATTTAACTTCATTGCGAACTTTTTCAAGTTCTTCTTTAAATTCAGGTGAAATTTCTTTTTCCTGGATTTTGTTATTTTCTTTTGGTGATTTTAAAGCAGGATATGAATGTGCCATTTTCTATCTCCATTAGTTTTTATGTGGGTCAAAGAATATAATTGTTAATAATATTAAGTCAGATAATAGTATTAATAGTTATCTGTAAAATTAAATCATTCTTTTTTTTCTGAATAAAAAAGAATTAATGGAAAATTGGCTTTTTTTGGAGCTTTTGGCAGGGTGAAAGGCTTCATCCTTTAATTCCGAAGAGGAATCTAACTCCTTTGATCCTTCTAACCACTTCAATGGTGGCGATGGTGAACACGAAACTCAGGCCCATGATTAGGACTACCTGTATAGCCATGAGGTTGGGTATCCAGTTTATGATGTAGTAGGCAAACAGGTTGATCCAGACTATGTGGAAGATGTATATAGGGAAGGATACTGCAGATAGATACAGTGTTTTGGGGTTTTTGAATTCCATGTAATGTTTACCCATTCCCATCACCCCTAAAACTCCCAGCCACATGATGGCGTTTTCAAATAGTTTTAATAAAAACATGACTATGAGTGAGCTGATTGTCAGGGTGGAGGTTGTGGCAGTGGTTGTTGTAGAGCCTATGCCCGGCACAACCATCAACAGATAGATGATGGTTATAACCAGGAAGCTGGTGAATAGTGGCCATCTTCTATCCTCCAGTTTTTTCTGGATCCTGTCATCAGATAACAGGAAGTATCCGAAGAGGAAGAGTAATAAGAATTGTATGATGCTTTTTTCAGGATACAGGTTGAGGAAGAAACTTCCCAGTGCCAGGGGGATGATGAGTAACAACAATTTAGGCAAGGTCACCTTTTCTATGGGGATCTTCCATGTTCCGTTTTTGTATTTCATTATGATGGGCAGTGCCAGCAGCGAGATGATAAATAAGTATAACAGGAACCATAATGGTCCTAAAAGTAGTCCTACTTCCAGGTAATATGGCCAGTTACCAAAAAAACTCAGCCAGAAAGTCAGGAAGCTTCCAGTGTACCCATTGAATAGGTAGCCAAAATAGACACTTACTGGTATAACCAGGATAACTCCAGCCACTGTGGGGAGGAGTAGTTTGGATATTCTTTCTTCCAGGTATTGCTTTGCATCCCTCCGTTTCAGGGAATAAAAGGTGGCTATTCCAGCAATTGCAAAGAGCAGTTGCATGAACCAGGGTGCAAAAGTTAGAATGAATGTATTGGCTATTACTGAGTTGGCAGCATGGAAGTAATATGATCCAACGCTACTGTAGATGAGTAACACATGATAGGGGAATAATATTAAAATTATAAGCCAGCGTAGATTATCAAGATAATATTTTCTCATTTTACGTCTCCTCTAATTAAAGAAATGATTGATATCATAGATAAATATAGAACAATATTTTACTCTAGATTGGGAGTTGTTACGCCTCCTTAAGTAGAGTAATGTGTTATTTATGGAATATCTTCTAAAGTTTAATATATTTATTGTTAAATGAGAAACAAGTTCTTGACCACTATTTAATAAGCTCCATTGTAATATTTTTCTTAGCACTATAATAGAATAGGAGAATAAAATGAGAAAAAAAGTTTCTAACTGGTGAAAACAGGCACGGAAAGATTTTGAAAGTATTGCTGCTTTTTTATCTCAACAAGCTGCTGAAAAAGCATTGAAAGCTCTTTTTATATGTAAATTAAAGGATTTCATCGGAAACCCCCATTCATTACTTCGCCTGGGTAAAGATGTGGATATTCCCTCAGATTATCATCATGGATTTTAGAAAGCTTAATCCTAGAAAGCTTAATCCAGATTTCATATTAACCCGGTATCCTGATGTTTGCCTATGGAGTTGCCTATGAATTTCATGATAAGAAAATCGTCCAGGAAAAGGTTTTAATAGCAGAGAAGGTGATTAAATGGGTGGAGAAGGAATTTAAGATATAAAAGATTTTCTGGATAAAATTAGATCAGAGTTTAATCTTTAATTTAAGTTTATCAAAGATAGGGGCGAATTCGGGATTGATAACAATACGTGATTTTAGGTAATATCCTGGTTTAACTATCTGTTCTTGATAATCATTAAATTTGATGTTGATTAATTTAATTACTAGTGAAATATTGATGATTACCATCTGTTGATGATTACATCTGAAAATTAGGAGATGAGAATATGACATACGTAGACGATGTATTAAAAGAGCTTGAAAGAAAAAATCCTTACGAACCAGAGTTCATACAGACTGCAACTGAGATTTTAAGATGTCTTAATGTCGTGTTTGAAAGGCATCCTGAATTTCAGGAAGCAAAGATATTAGAAAGATTTTTAGAACCTGAAAGAGTGGTGATGTTTAGAGTACCATGGGTTGATGATAATGGGGAAGTACAGGTGAATCGAGGTTTTCGTGTTCAGTTCAACAGTGCACTTGGCCCCTATAAGGGAGGGCTTCGTTTTCATGAGACAGTTAATTTATCTATTCTTAAATTCTTAGGATTGGAACAGATTTTAAAAAATAGTCTTACAGGCATGTCAATTGGCGGTGCCAAGGGTGGAAGTGATTTCAATCCAAAAGGCAGATCCGATGCTGAGGTTATGAGATTCTGCCAGAGTTTCATGAATGAACTTAGAAATTATATAGGACCTGACGTTGATGTCCCTGCTGGGGATATTGGTGTTGGTTTAAGAGAAGTAGGGTATATGTTTGGGCAGTATAATAGAATTGCAAACAGGCATAATTGTGTATTAACCGGAAGTGGAATAGAATATGGTGGATCTCTTGTAAGAAAAGAAGCCACAGGTTATGGTCTTATTTATATATTGGAAGAAGCTTTAAGAGCAAAGGGAGAAGTTTTGGAAGGTAAAAAGATAATAGTTTCTGGTTCGGGAAATGTGGCCATATATGCAGCTGAAAAGGCCATACAAGAAGGAGCAACAGTAATTGGTATGTCTGACTCAAAAGGTTACATTTATGACGAAAATGGAATTTCCATTCCATTTGTAAAACATATCAAAGAAGAAGAAAGAAAATGTATCTATGAATACTTAAATCATTTTCCTGATACCATTTATAAAGAAGGTAGTTATGGTCTTTGGAATATAAAATGTGATATAGCTCTTCCCTGTGCTACTCAAAATGAGTTAGATGAAGATTCAGCAAGAAAAATTATAGATAATGGAGTTAAATATGTTGCAGAAGGAGCAAATAAACCATCAACCCCCGAAGCTACTAAACTATTCTTAAAATCTGGATTAATGTTCTTACCAGGAAAAGCAGCTAATGCTGGAGGAGTTACAACCAGTGTACTGGAAATGGCACAAAGAAGCTCAAATATGCACTGGTCATTTGATGAAGTTGATTCCCGATTAAAAAGAAACATGGTTAACATATATAGAAATATTGATAAAATGGCTAAAGAATATGGATTTGAAGGCAACTATGTAGTTGGAGCTAATATTGCTGGATTTATTAGAGTTGCAAAGGCAATGCTAGCCCAGGGAATTGTCTAATAACTATATATATTCAGTTAAGTAAGATACTTAAAAAATTCACATATGGAGTTTGCAGCCATTTCACTGGTTTATCAACGTGTAAATCTAAGTTCAACACAGCATGGTTCTAATTCCAGGGCTATTTCTTTTATTAAATCAACATTTTTCATCTTTTTTTGGTTTAGAATATATTTAGGGATATAGGCATGATCTAAGTAAGGATCAAATTTAATTTTGATCCAAGTCAAGATCAATTAATGGTTTTTTAAGATTTTTAAAAAAAATGGATGAATATTAAGAATTCATTACCTTAATTAAATATGAATAACTCATAATTGTGCTGATAGAACCGCCTAGATTTTTTAATCATTAATTGCAATTAATCTTTCTCTAATAAAAGTTAGAACTGTTTTAATAGCGTTTTTTGGTTCTTTTTCTATTCTACTTTCGGTAACAGTTTCATCATTTCCTGCATGGAAGTGATGAGGAAACGTTTCAAGATGTTTATGGTCAGGTGCATTATCCCAACGGTTAATTAAACCTCTTTTGCTACGTTGCTCCCAATGGTAAGAATAGTCCCCTTCCTTAGAAAGCCAAATATCTAGAAATGTCCCATCTTTGATGTATAATCTTAATTTGTTTGGATTAGAAGTTTTACCTCCTAAAAGTCGATTAAAAACAACAATATCTCCAAATTCATTTTCAGCAATTTCTACAAGAGAAAGGTAGATCTGGAGCAATTAATCACCGGATTTCATTTAATTTATCTTCAAGTTCTTCCCGGTATTTTTCCTTATTTTTCCAGGTGATATAATCCTCCCAGGCAGGATGACTGGCAATTGCTTTAGATTCTATTAGCTTGTAAAGGTCTTCCTTGCTGGCTACATCGTACTTCTCACGCATGTCTGCGATTTCCATTTCAGATAGTCTGATCTCCTTTTCAAGGAAAGCCAGCATACCCCTGGCTATTAGTTCTTCCTGTGAGATGTTAACAATTTTACCCACTTCTTTAAGGGTGTCCATGTTCCTTCCTCTAAAATACTATGTTCTGTCTTATAGATTATTTTTGTAAATTTAAACATATATTTTTTAGGCGAGAAGATTGAAAGAGTAATCTGCTCTAGTAATAAGTTTTAGTAGAAATGCTTCCGACAATTTCCGGCATGAAGGGGATTAGATCATAATTGCATGTAATCCAATAAACAAGTTTTATATTTGCCTAATAATAAGGATTGAAGGCTTTAGAATAATGAGAAATGAATAAATCAGTGAATTCTACCTCTCTAGAAAACATTATTTAAATATTCGAAAAGAAGGATGAATATGTTATTTTACAAAGGTAAGTTCAACACAATTGGGTTCTAATTCCAGGGCAGCTCTTCCCAGTAAATTCATATTTGCTTCTTTTTTTCCCTTAAGTATATAGTCAGTGACTGTTTGAGGTAGTAAAACTTTATAGGTTTGGGGTGTCTGCAGGACTTTAAAATCAGGGCAGATGAAGGCGACCAGTGATGTTATCCAAGTGTTTTTTGTGGAAATACCTTTCTCATTCAGGAAATTAATAAGATGTACTGTGTTTCTCCGGACCTGGGTTCCAGGATTGTTTTTGAGTTTCTTATATTTTCCGTGTTTGTGGTACAGCCATTCGTTGCCTTTTATGCGGTAACTTCCACTGTAGTTTTTGGTTTCTATGACGTATATGCCAGTGGGTCCAATTACAACATGATCAATGTTACCTCTTTTTCCAGGTAAGTTCACATCGTTATACACTATATTCTTAACCAGACTTACCGGTAATTGCCGGCAATTGCCGGCAGTTGGATAATGTAGAACTAATAGAAGAATACATTATTTCCTAAACATAAACAGCACACATCTTAATTATTATAGTATACAATTTCTCACTAAACTCAGGAAATCTTAGTTTTGGTTTACAATCCCTTTTTCCACCAATGTTATTGTAATAAATTAATCTTGCAGTATACATAATTCACTTTTTAGATTTCCTTTTTTACAATTTGGGCATTTGACAGTAATATTATCAGGAAATAATAAAAATACATCACGCGATCCACATTCAGGACACTTATTTTCCATATCTTTACCATTTTTACGTTGCCATACTTTAACAATCTTTTGACAATTTAAACAATACAACTCATTGGAATAATCTGAATTGTTGTAACAAACACTCTTTACAAAGTTATCTGAAGTAGTAACACAAAAAGAGCAATTATCACATTGAATTTTGTTTACAGAACCCATATTTCCACCTCAATATTATTTATATAGATTGTTAGATTTAATATAAAAATTAGGCAATTTAACTGATTATAACACCTTTTTCACCATTAAATTGCCAAGGAAGTTCATTGGATAAAATTTCTTGTATTCGATTTGAAATTTCATCTGTTTCTTCTCCACCTGGTTCATATATTTTACTTCCATTTTGTAACCTCACTTCAATTACAAATTGTATTAATTAGAGTTTGGTAAATTAATCGTCCCATTACTTCAAAGGTATTTTCACATGTTGTTTTAAATCCTAAAAGGAGTGATGCTTGAGTTATTAAACTCGTTTGTTCAGTAACAAAATACAATCTCTTTGACTATTTGACATTGTTAGCCGTTCTATTCCAGTGTAGATTAATGTATTTGTACTGTTGTTTACTATCTAGCGGTTTTGTGGTACAACCCGCTCTCAAATAGAATACAGGTCCATTGTTGGTTTCAACAAAGATTGGTTCGGGACTGGGTTTTATTTTAACTAAACAGACATTTTTATCATATTTTTCTTCAAAAGTTATCTTAATATGTTCCATAACATTTAACCCTAAATTATTTTCTATAACTTGAATTAACCTCTGTTCAAATCCATCTTTATTTTTCTTTTTTAGATAGGGTATGTCATGTTCAATACCATAAATCGTTCCATCATCTTCAACACCGATCAGGAGGATTCCTCCATTAAAGTTAAGGAAACCAGCTATGCTTTTTATGACTACATCCTGCAATATTTTATTTACATTTTTTTGGTTGACATCCCAAAGTAGGGTTGATTTAAACTCGATTTCTTCATTTTCACCTTTAATGAGGCAGTCATCAAGATTTAAATCTCTAAAACTAAGTTTTTCAGCAAAAGAAACAAATTCTAGTATTGTATTACATTTTTTGCCTAAAATAAACATTGATTCTGCGTAACAAGTGTTGATTACCTTTTCTAAATTCTCCTGACCACACCAGCATTCTTCTAATATTCCATGACCAATTTGTGTGGATATATCTTTTAGAACATATGAACAAAGAAATATATCATCAATGTAACCATATGGCCCGTATTTATCCTCTGGAATAACATCGTTGGGAGCAACAAAATAAGCAAGAGCTGTTGAAAGTTTCAATTTCATATCAACTGACAAATCATCGTTAATCAAAAGTGTTGTTAATAGTTGTAATAGATCTGGTCCGTGATCAATGAAACTTTCATATTTGCCTTCATAAAAGGATAAGTTTTCCTTGATATTGTCTGAGAAGTGCTTAAAATGTTGATAACAATGTGTTAAATTATCTTCATTGTAATCTATTTTTTCAGGTATTGGTGGGATTTGTAGCGAATAAATGAGATTATATCCAAACTTGGTAGGATTAAAAGTCTCAATTGGATGATTGGAATCATCTTCCAAATAATTGGCCAAATCTTCAGGTAACTCTCTTATTTCGCCGTTAGCCTCTTTCTCTTTCAAAATTCCAAGAAGTTCAACTTTATTAGGAAACATCGGGTCCGTTTTCATTAAGTGCATAACGTTATCTATCACATTACCACCAACGGAAATAGGTAGTTTTACTATTTTTTTAACAATCAATCTTACTTATTATGAACAATTGTATATATTTAATATATTAGATATTATTAAAGAAATCAAAAAGTTTAGATTGGTCTTTAGAACCTTTAGAAAGTTCTTTTGCCAATTCAGGTTCTTTTTTAAGTGCTAATTTTGTATCAATATAATCTCCAACATTTTGGTGTTCGTCAACGAACTTCCTGGCTTTGTTAATTTCATTATAAAGAGAAATACTATTAAACATCCTATTGAATGCATCTTTTTTTAAAAGTTCAACATTTTGGATACTTTGAGGATATTCATTTATATTGTAGTAATAATATGTTTCAGGGTCAAAAAGGCGGGTTCTATTTAAAACCCTTGCTATTTCTAGCTCCTGTTTGTCTTTAAATTTGTTCTTAAGTATATAATTCATCTCATCTTCTTTATTTGTTCCAGAACCTCCTCTTTGAGGTTCTCTGTAAATACCTAAGAAATCACAACCAATAAATGGAGCTAAAGCATTGGATGCTGTAGTTTTTGTATCAAGAATATGTCTATTGATCTCTTTTCTTACATGGGAAAAATACAAAACAGTACGATTTAGATTAAGATATTTTTCGATATTTCTCAATAAATACCTTACTCTTGTAAATTGAGTGCTAGAAATCTGACTTGCATGGAAATCAATCCATAAATTTGTATAACCTCTATATTTATAGGTTTTAATCAATTTCTCGAATTCATCTAGATTTAATTTAATAGGAACTGGAACAAATATGGGTTTATTATTAAAAGTAGAGAGAATACCGACTGCATTATCCACATAATCAATGTAACTATCTAAATTCATAGATTCATCTATTTTGATGTCAGGAACCAATACAAAAGCATTAGAAGCAGTATGAATGTAATCTAATAGAAATGTAAAATCATTCCAAGTGAGAGGGGTTGAATATCCACTTTTAAATTGGTTTCTCTCAAATGGGTTACGTTGAAAAACCATTGATAAAACCGTATGGGATGAATTCCAAACTTTTTTCTTCAAATCAAAAAATCTGTCTAGTTCAGATATTTGGTCTCTACTAGGATGTTTTAAAATTTTATACAAACCCTCAAAAGAAGATAATCTATTGACGAACTTCCAATTTTCAAAGATTGGAGGCTTATCTGTCAGTTTTTTCACTTGATTAGCCATATCCTCATTTATTCCCCTAGCATCAATGATTTTAAAAGGAGTCTCAACTTTTCCTATTGGGGAATGTTCAATTTCAATATCCTTAACAAAAAAGTATCCATCACGAGCAGGTGTTAAAGGATCTATATGAATGTGTGGATCATAGTCGACCATCTTCAAACTCCCTAATTCTCTTTATTGTTGGTTCTATTATTTTCAAATAATTTTTTTTATCCATACTGCAGGGTCGTGAATTTTTATCTGCAGTTTTTGTTAGTTCTTTAATATGTTCCAATAATCTAATTGCACTTTGCGTAGAAATATATTCATCGGTACAACAACAATGTTCTATAAATCCAATTGTTCCATGTAAATATGGAGTTAAGTGACTAAATACTCGTTTTACAAAGTTTCTAGCGATTTTTTCATCAATGATCAAATATTTCAATTTTTCTTCTTTTTGTAAAAAATGTGCAATCCCTATAGCTTCATATTCTCCATCAAATACGTGTTTTTCGTTTCTATCTAATACTGGTAACATCAATTGAATGTATTCATATTTTGTGGTATGTTGAATTTTTGATTTAAATATTGATTCATTTATTTTGTGATAAGGGATTTCTTCTAGAAGGCGATTTCCTACATAAAAATTGTAGCAATCTAAAAAATGATAGAGACAATCTTCATTTTGGAGATAACAAATAATACAACTATAAAAACTAGTGTCAGCAGCAATAGCATTCATTTACTGCCCTCTTGAAAGTGATTCACACTTTTCTTCACTTATACGTCCTTTTTCGAATAATTGATGTGCTAAAATGCTTTTTTTGTTATCTAATTGATAATACAGATTAGATTTCTCAACATATTTTGGAAAAGCCTTGTAAATAAGTAATAGTAGTTCTTCGTTACTTAAATCACCATATATTGTTGCCACAATGTCAATTCCAGATAATAAATGGACTAAACTGTCTTTAAGTTCCTTATCATCTATTGCATTAACATTATCAATAAATGATTCATATATTTCAAGGCCTGTGGGGGTAATGCTAACGAAGCCCCCGCTTAGTTTATCTGTTTTTTTGGGAGGTAAATAAGTCCAACAGTTTTCTAAATAGAAAGGGTTTCGAATGCTTTCTTCAACATCCCTTGAAAAAGGTCCCTTGTAATGTTTGATAAAGTTATAAAAATTTTTAATGTCGGGATGGAATTTGATTAGAAGAAAAATCTCCTTTTGGATGTGTAATGAGGATACTTTCTGGGTAGGAGATACTTTTAATATGATTAAAATTATGTATTCAAGCATTTTTTGCTTACTGTCCCCATCAGAAAATTCCATTTTAACCTCTCCGTTCTTTAAGATTAATAATATTGTTAATTAAACCATTATTTATGTTTTTGGTTTCAGTTGTTCATTTGATGTTGCTTTAGGGTTACTAATTAAGATGCATGTCCCTCAGCAAGATCATTTATACTAAGTCTACACTTTTTCTTTTATTAGATGTCTTCACGATAAAAGCATTACATCTGATGTAAGAGTATGTGAGAAGTAATATTCGGAATAATATTTGATAAATTCCAAAAATAACTGACGAAACAAAGAAAATGGTGTTGATTTCCAACGAAAACAGCAGATGATGATATAGTACCTGTCAAAGTGGGTGTTGGAGAGAATGATAAAACTCAGATTACTGGAGCCATTCAAGATACATTATGGTCTGATGAAAAAGAGGGGTTCCCTATAAATGAGAGGAAACTTGGGCCATTACAGTTGATGCCAGAGTTGATAGAACTTGGAGATAAGAGGGTAGCTATGGATGAATAAAAAAATAGAAGTTAATAAAAATTTTAAAAATGTATTAGAAATCAAATTTCGTCTATATCCCATTCCCTCAAAGCATACTTTACTGTAAAATCGTTCAAAGCATTATCCAAATTCAGAAGCCGTTTCAAGTCATTTTTATCCCTTATATCTAACATAGACTTCATTTGAGGGACAATGAAAAAATTTTCGTTATCACTAAAATATAAAAACCATTCACAAACTTTAAATTCATCTAACAAAGAGTTTTTATCAAGATGTATAACTTTATCAGTCTCTTTAATGGTTTTTTTAGTGTTTTTTATATTATTGAAACAAGGATGTCTGAAATCTTTTTTAGGAGACACTATCAGAATATTTTTATTGCTCGGTATGTGATGACCCCTGAAAAGGAAAAAAACACCGTCCATATATTCTTTCAATATTTCAATTGGAATAAAAGGTTTATCAGTTCCATTTTCCATCTCTATAAAATTCCCTAAATGTCCTTCCACAGTGTATAATATGTTCCACAATTTTACACTAATAAGATGTAATTTTTCTAAATCCCAGACACCAATAGGATAAACAGATGATTTAATTTTTGGATTTTCATAACCTGCATACATTCCCACTTTTTCATTATCCATAAATTCCTTTAAATCACCTTTTAAACTATCATCACGTGTTTTAAACTTAGGACCTGGTATTCCAACCCTTAAACTTTTTATTGTTCCTGATGTTAATTTTTCAACCAAATCAGGATGATTTCGAGTTGTAATTACATCACAATCTGGGCAATGGGAATCTTTAAATAAATGAGGTTTATGACAACTCAGACAGATTGTTTTGTTCTTAAAAAATCTTCTAATAAATGATTTACTTCCTCTATTCATTTTAAAAAGAGGATCATCATCTTCAACAAATTCTAATATAAAATCTTCCGTATCATGCATAGTATCCACCTCAATTTTGATATTTTATTATGTGCATCCATTTAAAAAATCAAAATGCCAAAAAAAAGAGGTTAAAAATTAACCTCTTCTAAATTCACACTTATGACAGTTGGCACAGGGTGGTAACGCATCAGTTGTATCGTTTAAGCGAAGATCTTCACCACAACTAATACAAACGTAACGACCAATTCCTGGTTTTTGCCCGCACTTATATGTTATCATATCCCCTCCTTTTTCGATTATTCAAATTCAAAGATTTATTAAAATCGTTCTCTGGTATCTATTTAGAAAATCATCGACCTTTATGCCATCTACTCTGTATTTGGCCTTTTCGACGTGCGTTAGTATTTTTTTGTTGGATTTTGTAGTAATGACCAGTTAGAATTTGGTATTCTCTCTTTAGCCACCTACGCCTTCATTTTTTTTAAAATGAATGTTTTTGATATTAATTCTCTTTAAAAGAGATAGCCTTCGCTAATACGGAGATAAATCATTAAAAAACTAAGATATTTGGTAATACTGAATAAACCACGAAAGGTTTGCCTTTTTCTAATGCTTTATTTAAACAATTATCATGCCTCCAAAAATTATTTATCATTAAGGCAATTCCAAGGAAAAATAATTAATTGGAATTGCCATTTATGACAATAATCCCGTTTTTATTGTATTACATTGATATTATTAAAATCTCGATAAAATATCTGCAAGATAAATCAAGTTACTTAGATTTAAACCAAGTTCTATTTAACCATTGATCTTATTATTTATAAGATGTTTTTCCTAGCGTATGAGAAGTAATAACCAAAAAAAATCATTAAACTCTAATAAGGACTTGATTTTATAAAAGAAATTAAATTAAAAAATACGAAATTAATCCCTTTTTCGTAGGCTTAACCCTGAATTTGGCCCTCCAGGAATTCCTGATGAAGTATATTTCCCAATATTTTCCCGCAGATCCTCAAGAGTTTGTTCAGGATCTACAGTTTGACCTATCAATTCTTGAGAGGTTGATCTAACGTTCTGAACATCTTTTGCTCTATACACCTCTAATCCGAAATTATCTTCAATAGCTTTCATGCAGAGAGCTCTTATATAAAATCGGTTAAATTCACCTTCAGCTAACTTCGTATGTGCATCTTTAGGGACTTTTCGCGGTCCCGATTTTGTCATTTTATATTCCAAAAGACAACTATTATCGACTATTTCATCAGCTAAAGAATCAGAATCTCCATTGGAAACAGCTTCCTTTAATAAATCAGTATAAACATTTTCATATTCTGGTTTTAAGTCTTTACCCATATATAATTTATTTTGGGCAATATCAGAGTTAATTTCATCTAACATTAAAGTTCTTATTCCTTCATCCTCTAAATTCAATAATTTCATCCCCATGTGATCCCCTCATTGGTTTATAACTCACTTTTTGTCCAACTCATTGATAGTTAATGTTGGATCAATAATCATATCTTAAATGAATATTTATAATAAGGAGCAACTTATTAATAAAAATTACATTTCAGCTACCAGTAGGGGATTTTTTATGGGGAAAATAAAGAAAATGCAATACGTCTTTAATGGATTTGCAGACGTATGTATAAAAATATTAAATAAACTAAAAAAATAAGGGAGGGGCATGATGTCAATATATGAAGATCTTTTAACTGATTTTTTTAAGGAATTATCAGGTGATAGTGAGATTCCAAATGGAATTTTAGCAGATTTGGAGGAACAACTAAGAAATGGACAGATTAAGTCTAGTGATATAGTTGACATAATCAAAAGAGGGGTTTAGGTGGCTATAAAGATTAATAATATAAATATTAAAGCTTTTAGAGGGATCCCTTGTAAGGAATTACCTCTTAAAGGTAATTCACTCTTGCTAGTTGGTGAAAACGGTACCGGGAAAAGTTCTATTGTTGATGCAATGGAGTTTTTCTTTAAAGGTGAGGTATCCTCATTAAAGGGTATGAAAGGTATCTCTTTGCAGCGTCATGTTCCACATAAAAATTTTGATGTTGATGATGTAAAGATTGAATTAACATTGGGAGATGAAAAACTTGTTCGAACTTTTAATAACGTTCCATCACCATCTCAAAATCTAAAAGACTATTTTAAAGTTGTTCAAAATGGTGAATTTATTCTAAGAAGGAAACAACTTCTTAAAGTAATTGATGCGCGTCCTGCAGAACGTTTTGATGCCATAACAGATTTAATTGGAATCAATTCTTTAAAAAAAACTGAAAAAGAGATGAAAGCAGCAAGAAACTTATTTAACAAAGAAGTTGAACAAAAAAAGGGATATATTGAAAATATTATCCAGGATATATCTAAGATTATTGGGCAAGAGATTAAAACTGCCGATGATGTTTTGCCTGTATTAAATGATTTACTTGGAAAAAATGACTTACCAATTATTGAATCATATGAAGACATTTCCAAACATAAAGAAAAACTCTTTAGATTTACTAAAAGTTCAGATAAAGTTGATATGTTCAATTCGTTAAAGGAAATAATTGAAAAATCCAAAGACAATATGATTAGTAATGATATGTGTGAGAGAGTAAAGAATCTTAACCATGAATTTTCACAATTTATGCAGACTAATCTGAAAAGTTCACTTTCCATTTTAGAATTACTTAAAATAGGAAAAACAATTTTAAAAGATGAAAAAGAGATTAAATCCTGCCCATTATGTGGACAATCTATAGATAGGAATTATTTGTTAGATCAAGTTGAATTGAGGTATGAAACTTTAGAAGAAATACGCAAAAAATTAGGAAAAATTAAAAAAGAATCTTTAAAAATCGTTGATGAAATAAAAAGTTTAATTGCTGATGTTAAGAATCCTATTAAGAAGATGGAGTTAATATCTGAATTAGAAATTCAAAGAAATAACTTATTGAAGGAAATTGATTTATTAGAACAAATTAATAACAATTTTTCCAAGTCAATTAATGAAAATTTAGGTATTCCCTCAGTTGAGATTATTAAACAATTTAATGAAATAAACAAAATACTAAAGGAAATTGTTGAAAAGAGCAGTAATTTAGAATCGGAAATTGAACTAAATGAAGATGAAAATAAATTTTTAGAGTTTGTCGAAACAATTACAAAAGCTACAAGTAAAGTTGAAGACTTAAAAAAAGCTAACGATGTTTTAAATATTTCTTTAGCTAAGTTCAAAATTGCTGTAAAAATATATGAGAAATTTTCTTCATTAAAAAGTGCCAAGATTCAGGAAATTTTTGATTCCATCAAAACTGATATGCAAAATTATTATACTTTTCTTCATCCAGATGACCCACATAAGAATATTGACCTTAAAATCGCAGGTAAAGGAACAAGTGCAGTATTGGAAATTGAATCATTTGGACTTCCAGGTGAGGATCCGCGTGCATTTACTAGTGAAGGTCATTTAGATACTTTAGGATTATGCATATTTTTGGCTTTTGTTAAAAAATTTAATCGAAAGTGTAGTTTAATTATTTTGGATGATATCGTTACCACAGTAGATTCTGCTCATCGAGAATCAATTTGTAGACTATTATTTGAGAAATTTAAAAATAAACAATTTATAATAACAACACATGATGGATTATGGTTTAAACAAGTTAGTTCTCTTATTGACGCTTATGGGCTGGCTGATAGATTCATGGAATGTTCTATATATCGATGGGACGAAAATGATGGTCCTTCAATAAAAGGTTATAAACCAAAATGGGAGAGAATACCAGGAAGAATAGAAGCAGGAGATAGAGCTTGTGCAGGGAACGAAACAAGACAATATCTAGAATGGGTACTCTATAATATATGCATATCAACTGATGCCCCTTTACCTATAAATGAGAGGGGTTATACAGTTGGAGAACTACTTGGTCCTGCAAGGGGTCGATTAAAGCGGTTAATAGCTGATGAAACACTCAGACTTGAAATACGTGACACATTTAAAGAGATTGATAAATCAATTATGGGAAATTTACTATCTCATCACAATGAATTGTCGGCCAATGCATCAATAAATGATGTTAAAAGATTTTTTGAGTCTGTAAATAAGCTCCACATGTTAGTATCATGCCCTAACTGTAAACTCTTTTTAAAATATGAAAAAAATGCTGATAGGATGATATGCTCAAAACGATGCAATAATCCAGTAATCGTTAACACTAATCAAATATAAATCATGGGGTAAGAATAAATCATCTGAAAATGTCACAAATCGTTGAATAAAACTGAATTTAAATAGGTTTTGATAAAAGTTAACTTCTATAAATACCTCATAGTTGGTATAACATATAATCTTAGACGATAACATTATTATAATTAAAAATCAATCAATAAATTTATAGGTGGTACATTTAAAAATATATTATCTAATACTACAATTATTATGTAACTGCAAATTGTTGAGACGGTTAACATGGTAGAAGATCTTACATTCATTACAAATGAAGACAGTAATAAGCTGTTAGAAAGATTTAAAACCTTAATTGATGATACGCAGTTCTTTGATTGCTTAGTTGGCTATTTTTATTCTAGTGGCTTTAATTATCTTTATAAATCTCTTGAAAACACTGAAAGAATTAGGATTTTAATAGGAATTAGTACTGATAAAGGAACCTTTGATTTAATCCAAAAATCCAGGGAATCTCAAGAAAAGCTTAATTTATCTCATAAAGAAACAAAAGAAGAATTTTCTGACAAAATAGTAACTGAAATGCAGAATTCTAAAGATTCCTATGAAGTAGAAGAAGGCATACGAAAGTTCATAGAATGGCTGCAAAGTGGTAAATTAGAGATAAGAGTCTTTCCTACAGAAAGGATACATGCCAAACTTTACATTATGAGTTTTAAAGAGGGTGACCGTGATAGAGGAAGAGTAATTACAGGATCAAGTAACTTCACTGCGGCGGGATTGAAGGATAACATTGAATTCAATGTAGAACTTAAAAACAGAGCTGATTATGAATTTTCCAAAAATAAATTCAAAGAATTATGGGAACAGTCAGTTGATGTTTCTGAAGAATATGTACAGACTGTAAATCAAAAAACTTGGCTTAATGATTCAATCACACCTTACCATTTATACCTCAAATTCCTCTATGAATACTTGAAAGAGAAAATCAACATTGATAAGGAGGAAATTCAACGAGGTTTACTACCTGAGGGATTTAAAGATTTACAATATCAGCGTGATGCTGTTAAAGATGCAAAACTTAAACTTGAAGAGTATGGTGGAGTATTCCTTTCAGATGTTGTGGGTTTGGGTAAAACATATATTGGTGCAATGTTAGCACAGCAATTAGAAGGGAGAACCTTAGTAATTGCCCCTCCAATTTTGATAGATAAAGATAATCCTGGTTCATGGACCAATGTATTCGGAGATTTTGGAGTTAGAGGTCCTGAATTTGAATCTAGGGGAAAACTAGATAAAATTCTTGAAAGAGGAGTTGACAAGTATCTTAATGTGATTATAGATGAATCACATGATTTTAGAAACGAAGCAACACTGGGATATGAAAAATTATCTCGTATCTGTAAGGGTAAAAAGGTAATTTTAGTCTCAGCTACTCCAATGAACAATACTCCTATGGATATTTTAAGTCAGATTAAATTATTCCAGAAAGGTCATAAGTCAACTTTACCTCATCCAGAAGTACGTGATCTGGATAAATACTTCCGTAAACTACAGAGCCGCCTTAAATCTTTAGACAGGCGAAAAGATAGGGATGCATACCTACAAATAGTCCAAGAAAATGCAAATGATATACGCGAAAATATCTTACAATACTTGATGGTAAGAAGGACTCGTTCAAGTATTGTTAAATATTATGGTGAGGATCTTGAAAGGCAAGGTCTAAAATTCCCTGAAGTTGAGGATCCTATACCAATTTACTATCATTTTGATAAAGATTTAGACTTAATTTTTGATCGAACACTACATTTAATAACTCAAGAATTCCTTTACTCAAGATACACCCCACTATTATATCTAAAACGAAAACTCACTCAACTAGAAGCAGTTTCACAGCGCAACATGGGCAAATTCATGAAAATACTACTTCTAAAACGATTAGAAAGTAGTTTTTTTGCTTTCAAACAGTCTGTTAAACGTTTTATTTATTCTTATGAGAATTTTATTCGCCATTACCGAAAAGGGAATGTTTACGTTAGCAAAAAATATATTAATAAAGTATTTGAATTCTTAGAAAACGATGATACAGATTCAGTTTTGAAAATGCTCAATGATGATCGAGCTACCAAATACCAAGCTTCAGAATTCGAACCACAATTTTTAGAAGACATGGAACACGACCTGAAAGTCTTAAAAGAAATAGATAAAATGTGGTCTGGCGTGGATCAGGACCCCAAATTGGATGAATTTGTAGAAGTCTTAAGAAATGATAAAAACCTAAAAACCAGCAAAATACTAATTTTCACAGAATCCAAAGAAACAGCATTTTATTTAGAGAATGAACTCAATCCATTATTTACAAATAAAGTTATGGCCTTTTCTGGTGACTCTCCAGAATCTGACCGGCAAACTATTATTCAAAACTTTGATGCTAATCACCGTAACCCCAATGATGATTACCGTATTTTAATATCTACAGATGTACTCTCACAAGGTGTTAACTTACATCGATCTAACGTAGTTATCAACTATGATATACCCTGGAACCCTACTAGAATGATGCAAAGAGTAGGAAGGGTCCAGAGGGTAGACACCAAGTTCGATGAGATATTTATCTACAACTTCTTCCCTGCAGGACAGATAAATAAAAGTATCAGCCTGGAAGAAGCTGCTGAATCAAAGATTGCTGCTTTTATTGAAATGTTAGGTAACGATTCCAGACTTTTAACTGATGAAGAAATAAAATCTCATGACCTTTTCAACAGATTAACATCTAAAGAAACTATCACTGGAGAAGAAGAGGAAGAGGATCATGAACTTAAATATTTAACTTTCCTCAGGAAAATTAGGGATGAAGATCCTGATTTATTTGAAAAGATAAAAAGATTACCCAGAAAAGCAAGAACCAGTAGACATTATCCTTCAATAAGTGAGAATTCTTTGGTTACATTCTTTAAAAGTGGTAATCTGAGGAAGATCTATCAAACAATCAATAAAAAATCAGAGGAGTTAGACTTCCTGGAAGCAGCCCTTATTCTAGAAACAGAAGCTGAAACAAGATCAAAACGAATCGATCCAGAGTTTTATGATCATTTAGATTTAAACAAAGAAGCGTTTGATTCTGTTTTTGAAGTGGAAGAGGAACCTGTGCGAACTGGTGGTACACCTTCGGCTCGTAAACTAATAAAGATTATTAAAGCTACTTTACATGTTCAAAGAGAGTTTACGGAATTAGATGAAGAATATTTGGAGGACGTTCTTCAAATGCTTGATGACGGTATTTTACCGCCGGTTGTAACTAAAAAAGTTATTAAAGATTTGAATAATATCAACCCTGAACCTCTTGCTATTTTAGCGAAAATTAAAGCTGATATTCCTGAAGAATATTTCCAAGATTTAAATGAAGATGTTGATAGTGTTGATTATTCTCATCCAAGAGAAGTGATTTTATCTGAATATTTGATTAAAGGTGGGTAAATGGATCATAAAAATGCGGTAGCACTACTAGAAGAAACTTTTGAACAAGAATTTGATATAGATCGTTTTGCAATCTTTATAAAAGAACTTTTTAATCATTTTAAGGTTTCTATTCATGATGTTCCTTTCTGGAAAGAATATTATGATTATGTTGATAGTGTAAATTCTCTTGGTGTATATCGTGATAGTGATAAGAATTCTATTGAAGTTTTTGCTATAAAACTAAAAAGAGCTAGTTCGCGAGATAGGGCGCGGACCATGCAGAGAAACTTGATTGCCCGATATTTGACTAAATTTAATTTAGATGCTGCTCTAGTGGCTTTTTATGGAGATGATCCTGAAGATTGGAGATTTTCTTTTGTTAAAATGGAATATGAACTTACTAAAGATGAAAAAGGTAACCTTAAAGTTACTGAAGAATTAACACCAGCAAGACGTTACTCTTTCCTCGTTGGTAAGAACGAACCGAACCACACCTGCAAAATACAATTTTTAGGGTTAATTAAAGAAGAAGATGCTGATCCTCTCATATCTCAAATAGAAGAAACTTTCAGCATTGAAAATGTTACTAAAGAGTTCTTTAATGAATATAAAGAGCTTTATTTGAAACTTAAGGAATCTTTAGAAAAATCAATTGAAAATGATGAAGTTATTTTGCAAGATTTTGAAAATAAAGTTATTAAAACTTCTGATTTCGCAAAGAAACTTATGGGTCAAATTGTTTTTATTTATTTCTTACAAAAGAAGGGGTGGCTTGGGGTTGAAAAAGGAAAAGAATGGGGCACAGGTCCTAAAAAATTCCTAAGAAAACTATTTAATGGAGAGATTATTGAGTACGATAATTTTTTCAATGATGTTTTAGAACACCTTTTTTATGACGCATTATCTTCTAAACATGATGAAGATTACTATAATAAGTTTGAATGTAAAATTCCTTTCCTTAACGGTGGTCTTTTTGAACCGATTAATGATTATGATTGGAGAACAACGGATATTCAACTAAAAAACGATATTTTTGAAGAAATCTTGGACACATTTGATCTATATAATTTTACAGTTAAAGAAGATGAACCTTTAGAAAAGGAAGTTGCTGTTGACCCTGAAATGTTAGGTAAGGTTTTTGAAAATCTATTAGAAATTGAAGACCGTAAATCAAAGGGTGCTTTCTATACTCCTAGGGAAATTGTACATTATATGTGTCAGGAAAGTCTTGTTAGTTACTTAAATACAAATTCAGATATAAGTAGGGAAGATATTGAAAATCTGATTCGTTTAGGTGATGTTGCTCTAGGTTCAATCATTAAGGAACAAGAACAGATCAAAAAATACAAAAAATCTTACATCAAACCAGTCCTACCTTCTTCAATTAGGGATAATCATGCAGAACTTGATAAACTTCTTTGCGAGATAAAGATAGTTGATCCTGCAGTAGGTTCAGGAGCATTTCCTGTAGGTATGATGAATGAAATCATTAGAGCAAGGACTATTCTATCTTTATATTCCGGTAAAAATGTTACTAATTATGAATTGAAATTAGAAACTATCGAAAACTGTCTTTACGGTATTGATATAGAATCCTCTGCTGTTGATATAGCCAAACTAAGATTTTGGCTTTCATTAATTGTCGATGAAGAAGATGTTACAACAATTGACCCTCTGCCTAACTTAGACCATAAAATAATGTGTGGTAACAGCCTTATTGAAGAATTTAAGGGGAAAAAACTCTTTGATGATAATTTATTAGTTAAAATTCCAGAAGATAGCTCTAGAGAGATTGAAGAAATTCAGAAACAGATTGATGAGCTTCACAGGGAGCTTGGTGAAATTTTAACTGGCAAAAATAATGTTGATAATCGAAAAGATGAAATAAAACGTGAAACAAAGAAATTGAAGAAGATTATTAAAAAATTACAAAAAACTGGTGATGATCAAACAAACCAGTTCACACTTGATCAAAAATTTAACAAACGGATTAAAAAATCTCAAATTAAATTAAAGGAGTTAAAAAAACTCCAAAGATTATACTTCAAAGAACAGGACCCTGATTTAAAGAAAAATTATCGAGAAGATATTGACGTAATAGAATGGGAACTAATTAATGAAACTTTAAAAGAAGCAGGTAATGACGAAGCCATTGTTAAGTTAGATGAGTATAAAAAGAATAGATCAAAGCCTTTTTTCCTATGGAAATTGTATTTTGCTGAAGTATTTCAACGGGAAAAACCTGGTTTTGATGTTGTTATTGCTAACCCTCCTTATATAAGGCAAGAAAAAATTAGAGAATTGAAACCATTACTTAAAAATAAGTATAAAACCTATACCGGGGTAAGTGATTTATATGTATACTTTTTTGAAAATGGTGTCAATGTTCTAAGAAGTGGTGGAATATTGACTTTTATTTCATCAAATACCTGGATGAGAACTAAATATGGAAAAAAGGTAAGAAGTTTTTTTTCGAAAGATCTAAATCCTTTAATATTAATAAATTTTGAGGATGCTCAAATTTTTTCTTCAGCAATAGTTGAAACTAGTATAATAATAGTTCAAAAGACAATGAATCAAAATTCCTTAAAGGCAGCAGTTTTTGGAGACGACTTTAAAGAATATAACTCTATTTCAAGATATTTAGATGTTAAAAAAGTTATTTTGGAACAATTAGATTCTGATCCTTGGATCATACTTCCAAAAGAACATTTAAAAATAAAAATCAAATTAGAAAATAATAGTCCAAAATTAAAGGATATCCCCAATTTAAATTTTTATCGTGGCATTTTAACGGGGTATAATGATGCGTTCATAATTGATAAAAAAACTAAAGATGAACTAGTGAATGAGGACAGTAAAAGTTCTGAAATAATAAAACCACTATTAAGGGGTAGAAATATTGGTAGGTGGTTTAAAGATTTCAAAGAAATATATTTAATTTTCACTCGAAGAGGTATTGATATTAATGAATATCCTGCTATCAAAAAATATTTAGAACAATTTAAAGAAAGATTAAACCCCAAAAACCACGGTCAGAAAATTGGTAGAAAACCTGGGGATTATGAATGGTACGAAATTCAAGATACAATTGCTTATTATAAAGAATTTTATAAAGAAAAACTTGTATGGTTAGCTATCACTGATCAACCTAAATTTGCACTTGATAATGGTTCATTTGTTATAGCTCCTGCTTACATAATGGTAAGCAATTTCAACAGATATTTATTGGCAATTCTAAATTCTAAAGTGAGTGAATGGTATTTAGATAAAATAACATCTTCCACTGGAATGGGAACGAATCAATGGACAAAAATTTTTGTTGAACAATTACCAATAAAAGAAGCTCCCAAAAAAGAACAAAAAATTTTGGAAGAGCTTGTTGATGAAATTCTTAAATTTGATGTACAAAATTTAGATGATCCTAATAATCGTTTAGTTATTGATAAGATAGAGGACAAAATTAATCAAAGGGTTTATGATCTTTATGGCATGACAAACGAAGAAATCGAAATTATTGAAAATAACTTGAAAAGGCATTAATTTCATGTAAATTGGGAGGAAAGATTATGAAAATAATTGGAGTTTCGCATCCAATACCAACAAAATTCGCCAAAAGAATATATAATGATGAAAAAACTGTTTTTGTTAGTAAATCATACTTGGGCAAAGTTTTTCCTGGAGATAAATTTATAATCTATGAATCTCATGGAGCTAAAGCTTATACTGCCTGGGCTGATATTAAGTCTATCGGAAAAGAAAAAACTAGTTTAATTACCCAAAAATATGGTAATAAATTAATGGTAACTAAAGAAGAATTTCTGGAATATGCAAAAGGTAAATCTGAAATGAATGTAATTGAGTTTGAAAACTTTGAGAAGTTCAAAAAACCTGTCAAACCTAAAAGGTTTGTCACTGTTGCTGGGAAATACATCTATGAAGATGAATTTGAAATGATTAAGAAAAATAAAGGTTAAGTGAGGCATTTTTGAGGGGGTGTTTTCATAAGCAAACCTCATGTCTATACAGAGACATTAACAATCAATGAACTTTATGAGGATTATTACAAAGAGAAAGACTTAGTTTTCAACACGGAATATCAACGATCTGAAGTTTGGAATTTAAAAAAGAAACAAAAATTAATAGACTCTATCATTAAAGAATATAATCTCGGTATGATCTTTTTAAGAAGAAACGAAGAAAATTATTTTGAAGTTTTAGATGGTCAACAAAGACTCAAATCAATATTCAAGTTTCTGGAAAACGAATATCCAACCTCTGGAGAATGGACACCAGAAGTTGGAAAAAAGACTTTTGAAGAACTCAAAGATGTTTCAGGAGTTTATGCTAAGTTTATTGCCTTTAAGATTAATGTAGCTTTTGTTGAAAATGCAGATGATGAAACTACCTCTGATATTTTTCTACGGCTTCAGGAAGGTATGCCCCTTAATACTGCTGAAAAACTGAATGCAATGCGAGGGGAGATGCATAAAACGATTTTAGATTTATCGAAGCATCAATTCATTAAAAATACAAGTATTAAAGATCATAGGTTTGCTCATCGTTTATTAGCCGCTCAAATTTTCTCTTTAGAGTTAAATTCTGATTTTGATTTGATGAATTTTCCAGATATTAAATTTGCTAATTTGCAAGACATTTATGAAAAATATACATTTAAAGAACCCCCTCGATATGTTTTAAACAATATTAAAAGGAATTTTAATTTTTTAAATAAATCTTTTGGAGATAAAGCCAAAGTAATTAGTCGAAGAGGAGATTTTATACCCATATACCTTCTAAGCTCATATCTTGGGAAAAAATATGTAACAAGTGGAATCAATGAAGATTTTGTTAATTTTACTATTGAGTTTTTAGCGAAGGTTGAATCAATTAAAGTTCAAGATAAATTGATTGCTCCTGAAAATATTCCGTATCGTGATTTTAAATCATGGAGAAGTGCAGGTGCTTTATCTTCCAGATCTTTCAGAGAGAGATTCAAAATTATTCTTGGGAAATTTTTAGAAAACTATTCAGATATCCGATTAAAAGACACTAATCGATCTTTTGATTATGGTCAAAAAATGGCTATTTATTATAAAGATAATGGGTTGTGTAAAATTTGTGGGAAAGAAGTTTCCTTTGATGAAGCAGAAATCGACCATGTCATCCCCTGGAGTGAAGGGGGAACTACAACAGTTAACAATGGTCAGTTAGTCTGTCCAACATGCAATCGGAGTAAAGGAAATCGAAGTTAGGAGGATAGAATATGGAAACTACTAAATGTATTAATGAGTGGAATGCTACAATTGAGGCGTTAGGGCAAGGTAAACAAACTATTCTAATCCGTAAGTATAGAACTATGCAGAAAGATTTTCTTTTTCATCCAACAGTAAGTTACGCCCTGAAAGATGATTATCTTCAAAGTTTCCAAAAACAATATAGGAAGTTTGTTGAAGATAATGCTCTTCCAAAAAAGGATGGGGAAAAAACAGAGATTAAATACTTCGCTAAAGTAGTTAAAGTTATTGAAAAACCGACTAATCGCATAGGGAGATTTTTAAAATATCACATCTGGACTAATGAGCACGTTAAATCTTATCTTGGTTCGAATAAAGCAGAAATATGGATCCTTCGTGTTTATAGACTGAAAGAACCGGTAATGGCCGAACATGGTGGCGGCCAGATGTATGTGAACCTTAAAAAACCAATCTCTTTAGAAGGGATTGAACCCGTTCTAAGTGATAAAGAATTCACCAAAATAGTAGAAGCTATTAAATAGATGTGAATGGTTAAAATATGGAAAAACAATCAGAATTTAACTTAATTCAGTCAACTATAACTTTTTTAAGAGAAGAGTTAGGCTTCAAAATAATAGATTATGAAGTCCCATTCAATATGGGGCAAATGACATGCAGAGCAGATATTGTAGTTTACAAAACTGAAAACAATCAAGAAATTCCCTATATTCTAGTTGAAGTTAAAGCTAGTGAAAAAATAGGAAAATATGCTTGGGTCCAGGCTGAAAGTTATGCTAAAAGACTGAATACTCCTTATTTTGCAGTTACAAATGGTAATAAATGGTCTTGGTTTAAAACTGGAAAAATTGGAGAATCATTAGAAATTGAGGTTAACGAAATAGACTTTAAAGGAACCGATATAGAAACTATACGCACTATCAAAAATTCTAAACATTTTTTAGATATTTTGAACCAGATGAAAGATGTTTTACATAATAATGAAAAATTAAAACCTGATAAAATTTTTAATGAGTTAATAAAGATCATATTTGTTAAAATTGAATGTGAAAAAGACCAAAATGATGAATATTTTCAAATTAACGATAATGTTAAACAATCATATAAAATTAGAGATTTTTATCAAAAAAGAATTCAAAAATATCCTAATTTACGAAACCCTAAATTACCAGAAAGCTTTTTTAGAATAAATTTAAATGATAAAACAATTTTTGAGTTAATTAGTATTTTAGGTCGCTATAAATTCATTGATTCAAATAATAATATTGTTTCTTCTTTTTATTTCCCTTTTGATTTTGAAACCAAAAGAAGATCAAGAGGAAATTATTATATACCTACTGAATTATCTCAATTCATTGTAAATTTTCTTAAACCTAATATCAATGATTCAATTTTGGATCCTGCCTGTAATAATGGTGCCCTACTAATGGAAATCATTAACAAAAAATGTGAGTATTTTGTCAGTCCAAGAACGCAGGATATGATTGAAGAAAAAATATCCAAAAACATTAACGGAATGGAAATCAATCCAAATTTATACTGGTTAACGTGTATGAACTTACTTATTCATGGTTATGATATTAATGGAATTTCCATTTTAGATATTGAAAACTTTAAACCAAAAGATAAGTACGATAAAATTTACTGTTTCCCTCATTTTGGTCGTTTAAATCCACCACATTTCTTTGACGAATGCGATTTTAGATTAAGATCTTTTGAAGAATTTTTTTTATTTCTGTCAACTAAATTACTAAAAAAATCGGGTAAAATGATTATAATCTTACCAGATAACTTTTTGACTAGTCGTTCTTCCAAAAACTTACGTAATTACTTAAAAGGAAAAATGAACTTTTTATCGATAGTTTCGTTACCCCAAAACAGTTTTTTGAATACTTCAATTAAAACAATAGTTTTATTACTTGAAAAAAAACATGATTCTCATCAACAAGGTCCTGTTTTCATTGCAAATTTAAACTCTAAATCTTTTTTAAATGGGGAATATAATTATAATTCAATTTTGAATGACTATTTAATTTTTAATGAGGGGACTTTCGAAGGGAATAAAATCAGTGAATATTCATTCGCTGTTGATGGTAATTTAATTTTAGATAATGATGTAATAAGTCCATTATATTATGCTCCAGAGTATTTAGAAATAAAGAATCAATTAAACAAGCTTAAAAGAAAAGTTAAATTAGATGATGTTGCTGAAAAAATTGCTGTTGGAACTAAGATCAAGAATAAAGATAATTCCTCCGAAAGTAGCATTCCTTTAATTAAGACTAAAAATATTATTGATGGTAAAATTAGTGAAGACAACCTACTTTTTATTAAAAAAAATAATCCTAGAATCCATTTATGGCCTCCTGGAACGTTATTAATTTCAAGAATAGGAAAGAAAAATAAAATTTTGACTTTACCATCAAAGTTTCCAGAATATGCTATTGATAGTAATTTAATAGGCATAAAACTTAAGGATACTATTTTACCAGAATACGTAGCTTCTTTTTTAAATTCAGAGTATGGAAAGATACAATTAAATGCAATAAAGATTACTGGAGTAATTCCTCACATTATCACATCACACCTAAAAAACGTTATTATTCCATTTTATTCAATTGAGGTTCAACAAAAAATCTTAGATCTTAAAGACAAAAATGGCGACAAGATATTTCTCGAAGAGGTTGAATAATGAAATTCAACTATACAAATACTATAAGTATTTGTAAAATTTTAAACCATTATTTTCCTTTAGAACTTATTATAAACAAGTTAACTGAAATAACTGGTGATGATGATCTTAATGACTTTCCAGAAATTCAAGAATCAATTACTTTTCATTCATCATTAACTTCCGATGCAATTAGTGAATTAAGTGAATATCTAAATAGAAATGATGTGATTTTTATTTCATTTGTTGAAAAATTTGTATCTGAAAAATATCTCAAAAAAAATTTAGAATTTTATCAATTAGAGTTCATAGAAAAATTAAATGATGTATTAAAAATATTTGAACTACGTGTAAAACACTTTAAAATTCAAAAAAAAGTTTACTCATTTTCTAAAGAGTCTTTAGATGATAACCTCTTTTTTGTAGATATGAATACTCCATTTCCTGTCATAGATTATTATAAAGAATCATTGATATGTTTAAATAATAAAACGTTTAGAGCTTCAATTCTTTTCTCAGTTTTTGCTCTTGAAGCAGGCTTAAAATGTACTTATAAAAATTTAGAAAATTGCAACCCTGGAAAAATATCCTTACATGCCCTAATAGATTGGGCAACAAAAAAAGGTGTTTTGGAAAATACAGATGACGAATATGATGAATTGATGGAATTAAAAGAATACCGGAATAAACTTGTACATTGTAACCCCACTGAACACAATGATATCACATCAAAAATTGCTGAAAGGCGTGCTTTTACCGATTTGAATTTGATTAATCAGTCTTTGAATTCAATTTTTTATTGATTTATGGGGGAATAGAATGATTTGGACATTTGCTTTGAACAGAGATTATTATTACAATCTTAAAGAGAAAAATGAAGATACATGGAATAGTGCTAAAGAGGTTAGAAATGGAGATATTATTCTCATGTACACAGGTAAACCTTACAACAGCATTGGATTTATCTTTAAAGCCATTTCTAACCCATTTGAAGATAATGATATTAGAAGAAGATGGAATACGCCTGCAGTTAAGATTTCTAAGAGAATTGAATTGCCTGAATCAGATACTATTTCTTTTGCAGAAATGAGTTCCAATCATATCTTAAAAGAATGGTCTGCCGTAAAAATGAGATTTAGGGGATCTCATTTTAAAATTTCTGATGAACAATGGGATGAATTAAAAAATATTATTTTGAGAAAAAATCCGAATTTAAAAGAAGATATTGAAATTTTAGAACAGGAAGATGAAATTGAAGAATATGAAGGACATGGGCCCATTGGTTTTTATGATTTGAATGCCGGAAGAGCTCATATTGTTAGAGATATCTGTTATTTGATATCTCACAATCATAATATCACTGAAAATGAGTTGTTCGATCTTCTAAGGAAAAATGTAGGTGATAATGATTTATATTGGAGAGCTTACTATCAACGCTCCCATAGAAACAATAGTCCAGGTTATAACCTTAACTCTGCGAGAACTCTTGGTTTAGTCCATCGAAACAGACTTAAATTGACAGAATCGGGTGAAAGATTAGTTGGTGTTGTTACTGAAAATGAATTATATGATTATAAGTATGGTTTGGGAACTAAACAATTCTTTTACGAACTTGCGTTAAAAGATACCTCTATTAAAAAGGCCATGGAAATTTTAAAGGAAAATAGTAGACTAAAATTTTATTCACCGACTTGTGAACGTGCAAATAAAGTTGCATGGCGCAAAGAATTGAGAAATGGTAAATATTATTGTAAAGAAACTGCATATTCCGCCTGTAATGATTGTGATAGAGATTTCGCTGCTCATATAAACGAATCATCTCTTCCATTTGAAACAATGATCGCAACTGATGGAAATCAGAATAGTTTTGTGTTCTGGATGTGTAGTCGAGTTACTCCAATGCATTTAACTGGAAGCGAACCTAGATATTCAGGAAATTATATTTACTGGGATGAAGAAGCTGAGAGGGAATTGGATTTGATTGAAATGCCGGAAGAAAAGAAAAAAATTGCTCCAAGAATCTGGAAGATAACACCAGGGGAACCTGAAAAATTAGATAGTTATTGGCCTATTTATACTGAAAAAGGATTCATTGGTATTGGTTGGATGGAATTAGAAAGAGATTTCCGTGAATTTAATTCTCAAGATGAGTTAAAAAATGTATTAGATGAGGTATACGGAGAATCTAAGTCCCAAAGTGCTAAGATGATTTGGGATTTTACTAATGAGATTAAAGTTGGGGATTATGTTATAGCTAATCGTGGCAAAAATGAAGTAATTGGAATTGGTGTTATAAATAGTGATTACATAGGTCCTGATGATCCAGAAAACCTTAATTTAGATGAGTACCCTCATTTGAGAAAAGTAGATTGGAAAATCATAGATAACATTGAAGTTACTATGAGTTTTGACCGTAAAACTGTTACAGAACTTGATGGCAGAAGATGGAATGACATTATCAGTACTTATTCTCGAATGAATCCTGAATTTAAAATCGAGTTACTTGATAGGATATATGAAGAGTTCAAAGATGGATATTTAGACACTGCTGTGGGTCAGGATCATTTAAAAGCTTATGAAAATGAATCTGAAAAGGTCAAAGAAACATATGAAGATGTTGCAGCGAAAATAAACGATGATCTTGATGCAACTGACGACATACTTTATGGTCTAGTGCCCCATAAAGGAAAGAGTATTGTGGGCTTTATTTCAAATATTAAAGCTTTTTTTGAGAAAACATATGAAATCAAACCAGAAAAATTTCCTGAAATTGCAAATAACTATTTTGAAACTATTCATGATTTCATAGAAACTGATGATCCTGAAATTCAAGAAGAAATACTTGAAAAATTTGTTTCAAGTGAGTATAGTAAAGGATTTGGTGCCGGAACCGTAACCCCCATACTATTTTTTATAAACCCTACTTATCCTCTAGTAAATAACAAAACCGTTGATTCAGTTACCTTTTTATCGAAACTAATGGGAGAAACAATAAAAATCGATATGGAATTAAATCATTACGTTGAGAATAAAGATAAGTTATAGTCCACGACATTAAAAATTTAACAATTTGTTCTTATAATTTTTTTTATCCATCCTTCGTAAAATGTTTTATTTCCGATTATTTCATTGTAGTAAGATTTAAATTTTTGAATTAAGAATGTTTCATCTTTTA